>CAYINH010000187.1:0-5688 GCA_964364615.1 uncultured Gemmatimonadaceae bacterium | reverse complement strand
TGGATCTCAACCGATGCCAGCCCGTTGGGGCCGGTGGACACGTTGTACGGCACCCGGGAGGTCTCTTCCTTGATCTCATCGGTCCGCCGGCCCATGAACCGCTTGATCGAGAAGATGGTCTGCCGCGGGTTGGTCACCGCCTGCCGCTTGGCCACCTGGCCGACCAGTCGCTCGCCGTCCTTGGTGAAGGCCACGACCGACGGAGTGGTGCGGCCGCCCTCGGCGTTGGGGATGACGATCGGGTCGCCACCCTCCATGACGGCCACGACGGAGTTGGTGGTGCCGAGGTCGATCCCGATGATCTTCGAAGCCATGACAGATCCTTGGTGCAGGGGTGAACGAGTGGCTGGCAGCGCCCCTACGGCCTGCCAGTATCCTGTGATTCACCCTGTGACGAGGCAACGAGTGTACCGCCATTTCACGCCATTATGGCAGCTCTGGCGTTATGGGGTGGGGCCTTGGCCGCCAAGCCTGGCGGCCCAGTCCCGCCACGCCGGGTTCGAAGGGTCACCTGCCATGACCTCCTGCAGCACCCGCCTGGCCTCCGGCGCCTCCCCGCGCTCGATCAGGTAGCGGATGAGAGTGTCGGCCAAGGCCTGATCCCGCGGATGCTGCCGCCTTGAAGTGCGGAGCGCAGCGATCGCTTCGCCGGGCCGTCCCAGGTCATGCAACGCCACGGCGTGGACGAAGCTGTAGCGGCTGGACGCCGGGTCGAGCCGGGCCGCGTCGGCCAGTGCGGCCAAGGCAGCCGGTCGGTCGCCGGAGCGGACCAGGGCCAGGCCCATGGCGTGGGCGATGGCAGCGTCCTTCGGATTCCTCCGTCTGGCCGTCTGGAGCAGCCTCCGGGCAGTGCCGTCCTGTCCGCTGCTGCGGTACAGGTCAGCCAGGTTCACCCAGGATGGCGCCCAGGTGGAGTCCCGCTCGAGGGCCACCTGCAGGGCGTCGATGGCCCCCGGGATGTTTCCCTGCTCGGCTCGGAGATCCCCGAGATTGGCCCAACTCTCCGGCCGGTCGGCCAGGAAATCCCGGCTGGCGAGGTACTCGGCGAGCGCCGTCTGCCTGGCGGCCTGGTCCTCCGGCTGAAGCTGGCCGTCCGGGGTGCCGGCCAACCCGCGTGCCGCCTCCATCCTGATGAGCCGAATCGGGTCGCGCAGGCGTGGTTTCAGGAGGGAGGGTCGATCGGCCGGCGGGGCCGCCGCCACCAGCTGGACGGCAGCGGCTCGGACCAGAGGGTCCCGGTCGGAGAGTGCGGCCGTGACTTCCGGCAGACGCGCCGACCCGGCCACCGTCTGCAAGCGGAACAGGGTACTGGCGCGCACGATCGCGGGCTGCAGCGGGTCGCGGAGGAGCGCTGGGAGCAGCCGACCGGATCCACCGGATTCCTGAATGGTGAACGGCTCGGCAAAGGACTGGAATCCGCTTGGCCGATGCCCAAGGCGTTTCTCCAGTTGGGTCGCCGCCCAACTCGCCGGGCGGTCGGGGTGACAGGCCGTGCAGGCGTTGGGCGCCCCGGTCAGGTCGGAGAGGTCGGGGCGCGGCACTCGGAAGGCATGATCGTGCCGCGGGTCCACCACCATGTACCTGACGGTGGGCATGTGGCAGGCCACGCAGTCGGCACCTGGGCCATCGGGCTGGTGCAGGTGATGCTCGGTGGTGGCGTACTGTGCCGGAGTGTGGCACCGGACGCAGATCTGGGCCCCTGGCGCCCTGAGCTTGCCACCGTGGGGCTCGTGACAATCCGAGCAGGTCACGCCCTCCTGGTACATTTTGCTCTGGAGGAACGAGCCGTACTCGTAGACCTCGTCCCGCATCTGGCCATCGGAGTAGTACAACCCGGGTTCAATGACCGCGAGACGGAAGCCGTCGAGCAGGGGGTCGCCCGGGCGGACGGCATCAGTCAGCTGGCCCCGGCGAGCGTGGCACCGGGCACAGGTGTCGATCTCCCGCTCGGTGATCCGGGGGGCACTCCTGGTCGGTTTGCCATTCGACAGGTTGGCTGTCCAGGAGACGCCGCGACGCTCATCGAGCAGGGCCACCAGACCCATGCGCCGATACCGACTGGCCGCCCCACCCGTCTCTCTGGCGCGCGCCCAGGCGAGGTGGTGGGAGCCCGGCCCGTGGCAGGCTTCGCAGCCGACACTGATCTCCGACCAGGTCGTGGTGTAGCTCGCGGTACTGTCGTTCCATCCCTTTCGCAGATTGGTGGAGTGACAGCCGGCGCACTGGTGGTTCCAGGTCTGCTGGTACCCGGTCCAGTGGAACGGGTCGCCTGCGGCTAACGGATGGTCTTGTGACAGGGGAAACCACCGCTGTCCCCCCTGGTCCATCGGTCGGCTGTCCCAGGCGACCCCGAACGCCTGGAGCCGCCCGCCCGGCATCGGGATGAGGTACTGCTGGAGGGGCTCGACCCCGAAGGTGTGGCTGATCTCGAATTCGGCGAGCCGCCCGTCCGGGCCGTCGGTCCGGACCATGAAGCGGCCCCTCCGACGGAAGAACGTGGTGGTCACCCCGGCACCCTGGATCGCGGTGTTGCTGAAATCGCCGAGGACCGTGCTGTCGGTCGCCGGCTGCATCGCTCGGGCATGCTGGGAGGGCTGCCACGCGCTCCACTCATCGGCATGGCAGGTCGCACAGGCCGGGCTTCCCACCCAGGCCGCCTCGCCGGCGGGCCGGACCAATGGGGTCACCCCGCAGGCAATGCCGAGGGTGGCGATGGCCACCAGGGCGATCAGCCGCACCGTGGTGCCATGCGCTCCGGTGCTCAGCTCGCCGCGGTGGCCCGATGGAGTTCCCGCCCGATCCGGCAGACCACCGCTGGGCAGGCGGCGATGTCCTCGGCCCGGGTGTTGAAATTGACGACGCAGGCCCGAAGGACGTAGCGGCCGGCAATCACCGCATTCGAGACGAAGAGCTCGCCCCCCTCCTGGAGCCGCTCGACCAACTGGGCGTTCAGGGTGTTGAGGTACTCCGCGGCGCCTGGTGCGGTGAGGTCGAACCCTTTCGGGATGAAACGGAAGCAGGTGATCGAGAGGCTGTGCATGACAGCTTCGAGTTCATCATGCGCCTCGGCCAGGTCGAACAGTTGCCGGGCCAGGGCCACGTCGTCCGCCATCATCTGCTGATATCCCCGGCGACCGGCCTGCTGCAGCGCGAGCCAGACCTTGAGGGCCCGGAAGCCGCGGGAGTTCTGGAGACCAAACTCGACGAAGTTGAGAGGAGCCTCGCCGCCGACCTCATCCATCCGGTAGTACTCGGGATGGTAGCTGAAGGCGTCGCGCAGCGTCGCGGCATCCCGCACCAGAACGGCACCCGCCTCGAGCGGTGCGTAGAGCCACTTGTGCGGATCGAGCGCCACGGAGTCCGCCTCCCGCAAGCCAAGCAGGTCGGCCGAGGCATCCGGGAGACAGGCGGCCAGAGCCCCGTAGGCGCCATCCACATGGAACCAGAGGTCGTGTTTCCGGCAGATCTCGGCGATGGCCGGCAGCGGGTCGATCGAGCCGGTCCCGACCGAGCCGGCGGTGCCGACGACCAGAAAGGGCAGGTCCCCGTTGGCGCGGTCCTCGGCGATGGCGGATTCCAGCAGATCGACCCGCATCCGTTCCTGGTCGTCCACCGGGATGTACCGGATCTGGCGTGTCCCGAGGCCGAACAGATCGGCCGCCTTCTGAATCCAGGTGTGGGTTGCGGCCGAGGCGTAGGCGCGGAGGGGAGGCCGGGAACCGAGGCCTTGGACCCGGATGCTGGATCCGGCCTTGGCGTACCGGCCCGCCAGGAACCCCACGAAGTTCGCCATGTTTCCGCCGCTGACCAGCAGGCCTCCGCAGTTGGTGGGGTACCCGACCAGGTCAGCGATCCACCGGATCGTCTGCGCTTCGATCTCGGTGGCCATCGGCCCCAGGATGAAGGCGCCGACATTCGGGTTGAGCCCCGAGGCCAGCAGGTCACCCAGGATTCCGATCGGACTCGGCGGGGCGGTGATGTAGCCCCAGAATCGTGGATGCGCGTTGTAGAGCGAGTGGGGAATGAGCAGATCGGTGGCGCGGTCGAGAATGGCGTCCGGGGCCGCGCCCTGTTCCGGCAGCGGCTGGGCGCCGAGGATCGAGCGAATGGTGGAAGGGGGCTCGCCCGCCGTGACGGGCCGGGAAGCCATCGTCGACTGCAGATCGGCGATCCGGTCCACCAGCTGGTGGCCCAGTCGGCGGAACTCGTCGGCCGGGATCGCGAGAGGAACTTCGCGTGACGGGGGATGCGTCATGGGCTCGGTTGGGTTCGGGTCAGTCCCCGGCCTGGCGACGGAGGAGAGTCACACCGGAGTACCGGAAGAACTCCTCTCGTTTCCTGGCTGGGGCAAAGGAGTTGAGAAAGGCAAAGACCTGGGCAAACCGCATGTGCCGTCCGATCCGGATCGACTCGTGGAACATGGACCGCCATTCGAGCTCCTGCCACCCCAGCGGCTCGAAGAACGTGGTGCTTTCCGGCGGGGCAAACTTGAACGGGGCGTTGCCGGCCTTCAGGGTCGGTCCCCACGACCTCTCCAGGAACTTGAGCAGTCCGGGACTGGCCAGGTCGGTCAGCCAGAGCTGAACCGCAGCCTGGGCCGCCAAGTCGTGGGCCAGCCGGGTCACCTGGTCGGACTCCAGGTAGACCAGCAGGCCCTCAGTGATCACCAGCGTCTTCCTTGCGCCGACGGTGGCCTGATCCAGGGCCTGGCGACGGGCGCCTGCATCGGCCAGATCGGCCACGAGTTGGGTCAGTTGACAGCGCGGGGTCGCGTCCAGCATCTGGCTCTGCTTCCACTCCATCAGGTCGGGCAGATCGACTTCGATCCAGCGGAGCGCGGTGGGCAGGTCGAGCCGCCATGGTCGGGTATCGAGCCCGGCGGCCAGGTTGACCACGGTATCGACTCCCTCCTCGATGACCCGCAGAATGATCTCATCCATCAGGACGGTGCGGGCCACCATCGGCCAGGAGGTGCTCTGGCCACCCGGAATACCGTCCACGATGGCCTGGCCCACGGCTCCGGCGAGGCGCCGGGCATAGGGGTCGTGAAAGAGCGCGTCGGACCGCTCCGATTCCCCGGCCCGATAGGCTGCGACCCACCGGGCGGTATCCGAGATATGGCTGACCAGGGGGCGCTCGTCCATCGGTTCTATTCCTTGATTCGTGGTCCCCCCCCCGGGGTCGACCGAAATGCCGTCCGCGGGTGCCAGCGAAACTACCCCTGGCCGGCCGTATATTCACCCCATGCTGCCGATCCGCGACGACAATCCGAGCTACCTCAAGCCCGTCGTCACCCTGCTGCTGATCGGCCTGAACTTCGCCGCCTGGCTGCTGGTTCAGGGCCTCGGGTCTGATCCGGCCCTGCCGGAATCGATCTGTCGGATGGGGCTGATTCCGGGGGAGCTGCTGCAGACCGCTCCGGTGGGAAGTGGTTTCCAGATGGGCCCGGGCAGGGGATGTCTGATCACGGACGATCCCGGCTGGTCAACGGTGATCACCTCGATGTTCCTGCACGGCGGCTGGCTCCACCTGCTCGGCAACATGTGGTTCCTCTGGGTGTTCGGGAACAATGTCGAGGACTCGATGGGGCATGGCCGGTTTGCCGCTTTCTACCTGCTCACCGGTGTTCTGGGCGCGGCCTCTCAGGTTGTTCTGGAGCCCACCAGCATTGTCCCGATGGTCGGGGCC
>CAYINH010000186.1:0-5737 GCA_964364615.1 uncultured Gemmatimonadaceae bacterium | reverse complement strand
GCTCGCCTGGTCCGCCGCCGCGGGGAGTTGATGCGGGAGGCTGGTCTGGCCCGCCCCGGCGCCATGGCGGCGGTGCTGGGACTGGCGACTGCCGATGTGGAGGCCGCCTGCGCGGCGGCTTCGAACCCGGAGGACGGGGTGGCCGTCGCCGCCAACCAGAACGCCCCCGATCAGACCGTCATCTCCGGGGATCCCGCGGCGGTCGCCGCGGCGGGAGCCAGGTGCAAGGAGCGGGGGGCCAAGCGAGTGCTGCCTCTCAAGGTGAGCGGGGCCTTCCACTCGCCGCTGATGGCGCCGGCCGTGGCCGGACTCGCCCTGGCGCTCGCCGAAGCTCCATGGCGGACCCCCCGGTTCCCGGTGGTGGCCAATGCCAGTGCCACACCGGTGACCGACCCGGCCCAGGCCCGGCGGCTGCTGGCGGAACAGCTTACGGCGCCGGTCCGATGGGTCGAGTGCATCGAGGCCGCCGCGGCGCTCGACCCGGAAGCCCGGTTCATCGAAATCGGCCCAGGCGCGGTGCTGGCCGGTCTCCTCAAGCGGATCCGTCCGCAGGCCAGCTGCAACTCGCTCGGGACCGTCAAGGATCTGGAGGCGTTTGCCGGATGAAATCCATCGATCTGAGCGGCCAGGTTGCGCTGGTGACCGGCAGCACCCGCGGTATCGGACTCGCCATTGCGCGTGCCCTGCACGAGGCTGGGGCAGCGGTCGCGATCCACGGGAGGGACCAGGCGAGGGCTTCGGCAGTGGCCGCCGGGCTGGGAGAGCGGACGGTCGGGGTCGCCGCCGATGTGGCGGACCCGGTGCAGGTGGGGGCGGCGATCGCAGCCGCCGAGACCGCCCTGGGGCCGATCGGCATTCTGGTCAACAATGCGGGCCTGACCCGCGACAACCTGTTGATCCGGCTGACCGATGAGGAGTGGGATACCGTGCTGGACGCCAACCTCGGGGGCGCGTTTCACACCATGCGGGCTCTGGCCAAGGGGATGATGAAGCGGCGGAGTGGACGGATCATCAATGTCACCAGCATCGTCGGCCTGATTGGCAACAAGGGACAGGCCAATTATGCCGCCAGCAAGGCCGGCCTGATCGGGCTGACGAAGGCCGTCGCCAAGGAGTACGCCAGCCGCAACGTGCTGGTCAATTGTGTTGCCCCCGGGTACATCGAGACCGACATGACGGCCTCCTTGCCACCGGAGGCCGGTGCCGCGTTATTAGGGGCTATTCCGCTGGGCCGGTTGGGGCAGGCGGAGGAGGTCGCGGGAGCCGTGCTGTTCCTGGCCTCCGATCTGGCGCGCTACATCACCGGCCAGGTGCTGGTGGTGGACGGCGGCATGGTCATGTGACCATCGCTTCGCCGCGATGTTTTCACTTTCCTTTGCAAGGATACCCCCATGAGTAATGTCGAGGATCGGGTCAAGGACATCATCGTCGAGGAGTTGGGCGTGGAGCGGGAGAAACTCACTCCCGAGGCCAGCTTCATGGAGGATCTCGGCGCCGACAGTCTGGATACCGTCGAACTGGTCATGGCGTTCGAGAAGGAGTTCGACATCGATATCCCCGATGAAGAGGCGGAGAAGCTCCGCACGGTGGGGGATGCGATGAGCTATCTGCACGAGAAGATCGGCTCCTGATGACCCGTGTGGTCGTGACCGGCCTGGGCATGGTGACCCCGGTCGGGCTGTCAACAGAGGAGACGTGGAACAACCTGCTGGACGGGGTTTCGGGCGCCGCACCGATCACCAAGTTCGATCCAAGCGCGTTGCAGGTCCGGTTCGCCTGCGAGGTCAAGGGCTTCGACGCCAACCAGTATCTCGATCGGAAAGAGGTCAGGCGGTTTGACCTCTTTGCCCAGTTTGCCCTGGCGGCCGCGGCTCAGGCCATGGACCAGGCTGACTTGGGGGTGGGGTGCCCGACCCGGACAGGAGCGGCACCGTGATCGGGAGTGGGGTCGGCGGGATGGCCACGTTCGAGGAGCAGTGCAAGCTCTACCTGGAACGCGGCCCGGACCGAGTGTCGCCGTTCTTCGTGCCGATGTTCATCCCCGACATTGCGGCGGGCCTCGTGTCCATGCGGTACGGGCTCAAGGGTCCCAACTTTGCCACCGTCTCGGCCTGTGCTTCCTCGGCGCATGCCATCGGGGGCTCCTTTGACATGATCCGCTCCGGGCGCGCCGACCTGATGGTGACCGGTGGGTCCGAAGCCGCCATCACCGGCCTGACGATCGCCGGATTCCAGAACATGAAGGCCCTGTCCACCCGGAACGATGCCCCGACCGAGGCCAGCCGACCCTTTGACATGGACCGGGACGGTTTCGTGCTCGGAGACGGTGCCGGTATCGTCGTGCTCGAGAGTCTGAAGCATGCGGAGCGGCGGGGTGCCACGATTCTGGGTGAGGTCATCGGCTACGGCCTCAGTGGGGATGCGCACCATATGACGCAGCCTGCCCCGGAGGGTGAGGGCGCCCAGCGCGCCATCCTCGCCTGTCTGAAGGATGGCGGAATCGCCCCTGAGGAGGTCGGCTACATCAATGCCCACGGCACCTCCACGGGGCAGGGCGACATCGCGGAGACCCAGGCAGTCAAGGCGGTGTTCGGCGGGCATGCCCGGAAACTGATCTTCAACTCCTCCAAGTCGATGACGGGGCATCTGCTCGGCGCAGCCGGAGGAGTGGAGTTCGGGATTTCCATGCTCGTCGCGACCACCGGCCAGGTCCCCCCCACGATCAACCAGACCACGCCGGACCCCGATTGTGATCTCGATTCCGCCCCGAACCAGCGGGTGACCCGGGATGTTCGTGTGGCCTTGTCGAACTCATTCGGATTTGGCGGGCACAATGTGACGTTAGCGGTGCGCGCCTTTGCGGGGTAACCCGGCGGGTTGGTCACTGCGGCAACCTTGGGCACGACCCTCTCGCCGGCCAGGCTCGAGAGGGCCTTCGTTCTTTGGGCCGTTCCCGGTGGCCGAGCTCGCTACCCAGGTCCGTCGAGTCCTGGACCGGCGCTAGGACGGAAGCGGTTCGCCTGGGGAGCGCCCGGTGGCTCGGGGCCCGGGGAGGAGGCTAGATTGTGGGGTCCCCCACTCTTGACCAGGCCGTTGCCATGTTGCCGCCCAGGATGGAGTTCCGTGACCCGACCCTGCGCCCGATCGCCGACAAGGTGGTGGCAGGGGAACGGCTGACCACGGACGATGGTGTCGCCCTCTACCAGACCAGCGATTTGCTCGGGCTCGGGGGCCTGGCGGCGTACGCCAATGCTCGGACCAATGGCGACCGGGTCTTCTTTTCGGCCAACCAGCATCTCAACCCCACCAATGTCTGCGTGCTGCGGAAGACCTGCGTCTTCTGCAGCTTCGCCCGTCTCCCGAAGGAGGAGGGGCACTACACCCGGACCCTGGAGGAGGTCTACCACGAGGCGGCACAGGCCATCGGATCTCCCACGCGCGAGTTTCATATCGTGGGCGGGCTGCACCCCAAGCTCCGGCTCTCGTACTACACCAGCATGATCCAGGGGCTTCGGGAGCGGCACCCCCATATCCAGGTCAAGGCGCTCACGGCGGTGGAGATCGCCCACCTCGCCCGGATCGAAAAGACCACCATCCGCGAGGTGTTGCTGGCGCTCAAGGAGGCGGGGCTCTGCACCCTGCCGGGTGGGGGGGCAGAGGTGTTCAGCACGGCCGTACGAGCCACCATTGCCGAGCGAAAGCTGACCGGGGAGGAGTGGCTGCAGGTGCACCGGACCGCCCACGAGCTGGGCATCCGGACCAACTGCACCTTGCTGTATGGGCATGTCGAAACGGCCGCCGATCGGGTCGACCATCTGAGCGCGCTGCGGGCCCTGCAGGATGATACCGGCGGTTTTCTGACCTACATCCCCTTGGCCTACCATCCCGATCACAACGAGCTGGGGGAGACCCTCGGCCGAGTCGGTTCCGCCACCACCGGCTATGAGGATCTCAAGAACATTGCGGTCGGCCGGCTCTTCCTCGACAACATCGATCATGTCAAGACCCACTGGCCCATGGTGACACCCTTCATGTCCCAGGTGGCCCTCAACTTCGGCTGTGATGACGTCGAGGGGACGGTGGTGTTCGAGCGGGTCTATCACGAGGCGGGCGCGACAACCGACATGCACATGCCGTACAGCGGGCTGGTGGAGCTGATCCGCCGGGCGGGAAAGCGTCCGGTCGAGCGAGACAGCCTGTATCAGCCGCTGCGCGACCAGTTCGATGATCTGCCCGGGCTGGAGGCCGCCTTCGCGGCCGGGGCCTCGGTGCCAGCTGTGCACGCGGCCTGAGCCGTGCGCCTCGGCCGGATTCCCTGGATCAACTGCTACCCGATCTACGCCGGGCTGGACCGTGGCGTGGTGCCCTGTCCCGCCGACCTGGTGACCGGGACGGCGGCCGATCTGAACGACTTGCTCGCCGCCGGGGAGCTGGATGTCAGTGTGGTGTCGGCCGTCGAGTATGCCCGGAGCGCCGCGTCGTACCACCTGCTCCCGGATCTGGCCATCAGTTGCGACGGCCCGGTGCACAGCGTGCTGCTGCTCTCCCGTCGGCCGGTGGAGGAACTGGACGACGCGACGGTGCTGGTGACCTCCTCCTCCCGGACCTCCGTCCTGCTCTTGGAGTTGCTCTGCCGCCATCGGTGGCGGATCCGTCCCCGGCAGGCCACGGTGCGCGCCGAGCCCAGCGACCTGAACGCGCTCGGTGGCTTTCCCCACGACGCGGTGTTGGTGATCGGGGACGCCGCCCTGCTGCTGGCGGGGGCGGATCGGTACCACCACGTCGTGGACCTGGGTGCCGTCTGGAAGGAATGGACCGGGCTCCCATTCGTGTTCGCGGTCTGGGCTGCCCGCCGAACGGCAGCTCCTGCGGCGGTTCAGACGGTGCACGAGGCGCTGCTGGCCAGCCGGGCCTGGGGCTTGAGCCATCTCGATGAACTGGCGGAGTTGGCGGCGGTCAACACCGGGATCGATCGCCGACGGTGCCGGGCCTATCTCGACGATCTCGACTACGCCCTGGGCTATCGGCATCTGGCGGGACTGACCGACTTCTTCCGCCGGCTGGCGCAGGACGGGCTGGTGCCCGATGGCTCGCTGTCGTTCATTACCGCTGCCTGACGGAGTCTCCGATGTCCCACGTTGACCGCTCGTCTGCGGAATTCCGGGAGTACCTCGATCTCTACCAGGGTGCTCCGCTGCTCGAGTTGGGCCAGTTGGCGGACGCCAGGCGCTGGGCCCAGCATCCCGATCCGGTGGTCACGTACATCGTCGACCGAAACATCAACTACACCAACGTCTGCGTCGCCGACTGCGGGTTCTGTGCCTTCTACCGGCGACCCAAACATGCCGAGGGCTATGTCCTCAGGTTCGAGGCCATCGGGCAGAAGATCGACGAGTGCAAGGCGGTGGGTGGCGTTCAGATCCTGATCCAGGGAGGCCACAACCCCTATATCCCGTTCGAGTGGTACCTGGAACTGCTTCGCTACATCAAGACCAATCACCCGATCCACGTCCACGGATTCTCCCCCTCCGAAGTGGTGTTCTTCGCCGAGCGGTTCGGCCGGTCAGTGGCGGAGGTCATCCGGGAGCTGGGTGAGGCGGGGCTGGACAGCATTCCGGGTGGCGGTGGCGAAATCCTGGTAGACGCCGTCCGGACCCGGGTCTCGCGCCACAAGGCGATGACCGACCAGTGGCTCGGGGTGCAGGAGGAAGCGCACCGTCAGGGGATGCAGACCTCG
>CAYINH010000185.1:0-5752 GCA_964364615.1 uncultured Gemmatimonadaceae bacterium | reverse complement strand
GAGATCCAGTACCTGCTGGTCGGCCTCCCCGAAGACGACCACATCCACTGCCGGCTCCTGCTGGATCCGCCAGAAGAGAGGCGAGGTCACCGGGCCGTAGAGCACCACTCGTGCTTCCGGGGTCCGGGACCGGAGTCGGGAGCAGAACGCCAGGTCCACATCGATGGTCGGGAGCGAGGTTCGTACGACACACAGGGAGCCGGACTCGACGGCCGACGCCACCGCATCAAGCGCCGCCTCCTCGGTCAGGCGCAGGGCACCGGCTTCGACCACCGCAACCGAATGCCCCTCGCTGGTCAGCGTCGCGGCCAGGTAGGGCATGTCGAGCGGTGGAAACGGTGGCGCGCCTGCGGGATACAACTGGCCGAACCCCCCCATCGAGTCCTTGTTGGACACATAGCCCCGGGGGTTTGGCGGATTGATCAGGACCGTATTCGGTGCCGGCATGGTGCTCCTGCCACGGTCGGGGACGAGCCCAGGAACCTGCTGCGGCGATGGTGGGCGACACCGGGGTACTGCGCAACTTTCATGCCCCCCCAGACGATGTCAATCCCGGGCGTTTCCGAGGTATGATTCCTGCTCGTTCGAGCAGCGCCGCTCCCTCCTTGGCCCGAGGGCCGCTGGCCACTGAACCGTGAATACAGTGAATCAGGTGACGAATTGGTCCCTTGGCTCTACCTGCCGATAGTGGTCGCGCCCATCCTGCCCTTCCCGCGTGACTGGGGGCGGGACTGATGTTGCGCGCCCTGGTTGGGATCGGGCTGGTCCAGGTGGTCACCATGGTGCTGTACCTGGTGCGGACCAAGGGACTGGCCTTGCTGCTCGGACCGGACCAGGTCGGCATCATGGGCGTCATTGACAAAGCGGTTGCGCTGGTCGTCCAGACGATGTCGCTGTCCCTGCCCTTCGCGGCGGTGCGCTTCCTTCCCGCGGCCTGGGAGGTCGGGCCGGAGCGGTGGACCACCCTCTACCGGCAGATGCGCCGGGTGCTCCTCGCCTTGGTTCTCCCGGCGGCCATCGCGGCTCTGGTCGTGGCGATCGTCGCTCCGCACTGGTGGGGGAATGAGCTGGCTGGCTATGGCCCCATCCTCGCCGCTTCGGCTGCGACCATCCCGGCGCTGGCCCTGGTACCGTTTCTCCAGAACGCAGTGGCCGGTCGTCTGCAACAGTATCGGGCGATGCTCGTTTCTCTGGGGTACGCGGCGGTCTCAGCGGTAGCCGTCATCGGGGCATGGTGGTGGGGGCTGCGCGGCTTCTATCTCGTTCTGGCCCTGCTCGGAACCGGCTTGGCGGCCCCGCTGGCCTGGTGGCTTGGCCGGCGGCACTCGGGCCCTGCTCCGACGAAGGGCGACCCCGCCATGGCAGGGCTGCCGCGCCGGGTCTGGCGGTTCTCGGGAACCATGTTCCTGCTCGCTGTCACTGTGCCCTACGCTGCCCTCTTTGTGCACTACACCGTCCTCCGCCACCAGGCGGCCCTCGGGGCCGGATGGATGCAGGCGGCTCTCGGCATCGCCTTGGCCGTCCGCGTGGCCCTGGGAGCCGCGCACGGGGTGTTCCTGACACCCAACATCAATCGGGGTGGGCCACCGGAGGAGCGGATGCGCTGGGCCGACGGGTTCCAGGAGACGTTTTGCCGGCTGGTCCTCCTCGTGGTTCCCCCCATCCTCCTCTTCCCCGGGCTCGCTGTGCGAGTGCTGTACTCGTCGGCGTTCCTTCCCGGGGCCCCCTTCGTCGCGCTGTTCGTCACCGCCGAGATCCTCGGCCTGCTGGCGGGAACCTATCAGAGCCTGATTGTGGCCCTGGACCACCTGCGCTTCCACGTCGTCCAGAACCTGGTTGCCCAGGGGGTGGTGGTCGGGTTGGCGGTGTGGCTGGTAGCGCCACTCGGACTCTTGGGGGCGGGTCTGGCCTGGCTGGGCGCCCCGGTTCTGATGCTGGCCACCACGGTGATCTTCCTCCGGCGGGCTCACGGTCTCCGGGTCGGTGCGCGGGCCCAGCGCCTGGGCGTGGGCCTGGCGGCGGCCATGATCGTGGCCGGGTTGGTGGGAACCCTGACCGCCGTCACCAGCCCATTGGGGATCCTGCTGCGTGGGGTCGTGCTCGGCGGGGTCTTGACCAGTACGATTCGGGGGATGACGACAGAGGAATGGGGGCGAGTTCGTGCCTTGGTCCCCGGATGGGGCCGATGACCACCAACCCGTCCGCGGGGTTCCTGGCGACCCTGGTCTGCCCCGTCTGTCGCACCCCCCTCGAGGAGGTGGGCGAGACGCTCCACTGTGGGCCCTGTAGGCATCCGTTTCCGATCGTGCTGGGGATTCCCGACCTTCGGGTGCACGACGATCCGCTGATTCCCCGCGCCGACGATTACCGCAAGGGCGAACGCTTGCTGGCCGAGGCAGAGCACCGGAGCTTCGCCGAGCTGGTCGAGTTCTACTGGACTCTGCCTACGGATCCTCCTACCCCCCCTCCGCTGGCCAGGCGCTTCGTGCATCACGTGCTGACCGATGGTGAGCGCATCAGGGCGTATCAACACCGGCTGGGTCAGGGGCAGGCTCTCCTGGATGTGGGGTGCGGTGCCGGCATGCTGGTGCAGGCGGCGTACCGTGGGTACGCCACGGTCGTGGGGTGCGATGTCGGCTTCCGCTGGCTGGTGGTGGCGCGCCACGGGCTGCTGGGGGCGGGCCGACCGGCCACCCTGGTGTGTGCCTGTGCCGACCACCTGCCCTTTGCCCAGGAGACCTTCGACACCGTATCCTCGGTGGCGCTGCTGGAACATCTGCCGTCGCCGGGTTCTGCGCTGCGGGAGTTCCGCAGGGTGCTCCGGCCCGGTGGGCGGGTGTTCACCTGGACCACCAATCGATTCTCGCTCGCTCCCGAGCCCCATGTCGGACTGCTCGGGGTCGGCTTCCTGCCCCGAAGCTGGCAACCTCGCTATGTGCGGTGGCGGCGGAACCTGGCCTACCGTCACACGCGGCTGTTGGGTCGGGGGGAGTTGTCGAACGCACTTCGGGGCGCCGGCTTCCACCGCCTGCGCTACCGAGTGCCGGAGATCACGCCGCCTGATCTGGTGCATCGCTCGGGGCTCGAACGCCTGGCCGCCCGGAGTGCGCGGGTGCTCTCCGCCATTCCCGGGCTGTCCGCGCTCCTCAGCTGGCTGGCCCCCGCGCTGCAGGTGGTTGCGCAGGCCTCCCCAGGCCGGGGACAGGACGAGTTGCGATGATTCTGGGTGTGAACGGTATCCGCCTTGTCGTCGCTCGCTCCGGGGTGGCACGGTGCATCGAGAATCTGCTCCGTTGCCTTGGTGAGCTGGAGCATCCCTTTGACGAGATCCGGGTCTACACTCCCGTTCCGCTCCCGGCCGATGTGCGGCTGCCCGGCGGTGCCACCAATGTGGTGCTGCCGTCCCGGCTTCCGTATGCCCTGTGGGAGCAGGTCGTGCTGCCCCGGGCCCACGGGCGGGCGGGGCTGCTCCTCTGCCCGAGCTACGTGATTCCCCTGCTGTCGCCTGCCCCTACCTTTCTCATTCATCACGGGTCATATGAGGGCTACCCGCCCGCCTTCGACTGGTGGACCCGGGTGAAGACCCGGGTCATCTACGCGTTGAGCGCCTGGATGGCCGATGGGGTTTCCACGGTCAGCGAGTACAGCCGCCGGGACATGGAGCGCTATTACCGGCTCTCCGCCGATCGGATCCACGTGGTGCCGGAAGGCGTGGACACCGGGCTGTTCCGGCCCATCACGGACGCCGCCCGTCTGGCGGCGTGGCGCGAGTCGCTCTTTGGTCAGGATACCCCCTACCTGGCCTACGTCGGGAAGCCGACGGAGCGCCGCAATTTGTCCGCCCTGGTGCGCGCCTTTGCCCAGTTGAAGGAAGAGGGCTTCCCTCATCGACTGGCGATCCTCGGAGCAGCGCTGCCGGGGACCTCGCCCTTTGCACAGGTGATCCATGAACTTGGCTTGGAGCGGCAGGTGACTGTGCGCGGCCACCTGACGCATGAGGAGCTGGTCCTGGCCTACAACGCGGCGGATCTCCTGATGTATCCCTCCTCCTACGAGGGTTTCGGGATGCCGGTGTTGGAGGGCATGGCCTGCGGAACACCGGTCATCGCCCTCGACAACACGGCGTTTCCGGAGTTTGCTGGCGGGGTGGCGCAGTTGCTGCCCGACGCCAGGGTATCCACCCTCCTGGCCGGGATGCGTCGAGTGCTCAGCGACGATCCCCTGCGGTCCAGTCTTCGGATGGCGGGGCCAGCCCGGGCGGCACGCTATGACTGGCGGATCATCACCCAGCAGTATCTTGACCTGATGGTGCCCCTGGCAAGGAAGGGACGTTTCGCGTGATTCGGCTCGCCATCATCGGTCTCGGGGCCGTGACTCAGCGCATCCACCTCCCGGCCTACCGGCGGTTGACGGGCCAGGTGAAGGTGGTGGGAGGGGCTGATCCCGATCCGGCAGCTCGCCGCCGGGCGCAGGCGGCGGGCGTCCCCGCAGTGTTCGAGGACAGCGAGTCGATGCTCGCAACCGTGCGGGCGGACCTGGTGGCGGTCTGCACCCCGCCGGACCGGCACCGGGCGGACACCGAGCTGGCGCTGACCGCCGGAGCGCACGTCTTCCTGGAAAAGCCGCTGGCGCCGACGTTGGCCGAGGCTGATGCCATCATCGCCGCGGCCCTCAGTGCGAACCGGCGGGTGGTCGTCAACAACCAGTTCCCCTGGATGCGGATCCATGCGGCGGCCCACCGTCAGATCGGCACGCCCGCATTTGGCCGGCTGTTGCACCTGCATGCCGCCCACACCATGCGGCCCACGGCTCAGAGCGAAGCCGGCTGGCGCGGCGGCCTGGAGCGACGGCTCGGGTTCGAGTTCGGGATTCACGTGGTGGACCTGGTCCGCTTCTTCTTTGAGGCCACGCCCGTGCGTCTGTTTGCGCACCTGCCCCGGCCGGTCCCCGGGTACGTTGGGGATGTCATCAACACCGTGGCATTGGAGTTTGCGGACGGCCGGGGTGCGTCCATCGTGTTGGACCGCTTGAGTCGAGGTCCCGAGCGATACCTCGATCTTCGGCTGGATGGGGAGCACGCCGCGATCCACACAGCAATCGGGGGGAGCCTCGAGCTGTCGGCAGGGCTGCACACCCGGGAGCGACGGCCCTTCCTCGACTGGCGGTACGCGGGGGGCGGGCGTGCCGTGATCCAGCAGGGGACCCGATCACGCTTGCTGGCCACCGATCCGGTCAACCCGTTTGCCACGGCCACCGCTGCCCATCTGAAAGAGATCCTGGACGATCTGGCCACCGGTGCCCGCTCGCGCGCCGATGCGGCCGCGAACCGATCGAGCCTGGTCATGGTCCTGGCGGTCTACCGATCTGCCGAGACCGGCCAGGTGGTGACGCTGAGCCCGGGCGCGGAGTTGTGATGCCGGACCAGGCTCGTCCGGCGCTCTCGATCGTCATTGCCGCGTGGCACGGGGCCGACGCCTTGGGGGAGTGCCTGACCGCGCTAGCCGCAGAGCCGGGCCTGGCGGACACAGAGGTGTTGGTCTGTCGGGCCGTGCCGCTGGTCCCGGCGGGTTGGGTGAAGGACCGGCTTGGCGCCGCCCAGGAAGTTGTGCTCCCGGCGGGAACTTCCGTGCCGCAACTGCGGGCCGAAGGGGTCCGGCGGGCAAGGGGAATTCGGGTGGCCCTGCTGGAGGACCACTGCCCAGTGCGTCCAGGTTGGCTTCAGGCGCTCCGGAGTGGCGGCCTCGAGGCTCCC
>CAYINH010000184.1:0-5764 GCA_964364615.1 uncultured Gemmatimonadaceae bacterium | reverse complement strand
CCACGACCTTGCCGAACATCTCCGAGCTGCTCGCCTGGTAGAACCTGGCGGCCGGGTGCGCCAGACGGATCGCTTCCAGGATCCGGGTCACCCCCAGGGCGGTGAACTCGCCGGTCAGCACGGGCTGGGTGAAGGAAACCGGGACGTAGCTCTGGGCGGCGAGGTTGTAGACCTCGTCCGGCTGGACCTCCTGCACGGCCATGGTGAGCGAGTGCTGGTCGAGCAGGTCGGCGGTCACGATCTCGATCCGGCCCAGCAGGTGCTCGATCCGCTCGAAGCTGTGGTGGCTGGTCCGGCGGACCACTCCGACCACCTGGTACCCCTTCGCGAGGAGGAATTCTGCCAGGTATGAGCCGTCCTGGCCAGTCACCCCTGTGATCATTGCCCGTGGCATCGGTCTCCTCGGCTACCGGCTCCCGGCCGGTTGCGGAATGGCATGAAACAACTTAGGTTTTTGGGCTTGGGTTGGCATGTGGCCGGCCTGGGAACACCCTGCTGGAGTTCAGACCCATGGCTCGGACCTGCGCCGTGTGCAACAAAGGCCCTACGACCGGCAATCACGTCAGTCACGCCAACAACCGCGTGAAGCGGCGCTGGTACCCCAATCTGCAGACCGTCCGGACCCTGGTGGATGGTTCCCCCAGGCGGATCCGGGTCTGCACCAGCTGCATCAGGAGCAACAAGGTCGTCAAGGCCTGAACCCTCCCGGCCCGAGCCTGGGCCGTGGCGCCGGCCTCTGGCACCTGAAAAAAGGGGACCCGATTCGGGGTCCCCTTTTGATATCCTGGTCATGGCTCGGGACGTCACTCGGCGAGGAGCTCGATCCGGGCGGTCTCGGCGCCGTCTCCGACCCGATGGCCCAGCTTGAGGATCCGGGTGTAGCCGCCGGGACGGGCGGCGAACCGCGGACCAATCTCGGCAAACAACCGGGACTGCACCGCCCGATCCTTGATCTTCCGCCCCACCAGCCGCCGGGCATGCAGGTCGCCCCGCCGCGCGAGGGTGATGAGCTTCTCCGCGAAGGGCCGCAGCTCCTTGGCCTTGGCCGTCGTGGTCACGATCCCGCCATGTTCGAACAGGCTGGTGGCCATGTTGTTGAGCATCGCCTTGCGATGACTCGAGGTCCGGGACAGCTGGCGTCCCTTGGAGCGGTGCCGCATGGTTCAGTCCTCCTCGCCGCCCGCAACCGCGGGGGCCACAGCCGGTGGCGACCCCGGGTTCACGATCCGCAGCTCGCCCTCAGTCTCCTCGAACACCATCCCGAAGTTGAGCCCCTCGCGCTGCAGCAGCTCCGCAATCTCGGCGAGGGCCTTTTCGCCGACGTTCTTGACCTTGAGCAACTCGTCTTCCGACAGCTCGACCAGATCCTTGAGGGTCCGGAGGCTGGAATTCTTCAGTGAGTTGAGGGACCGGACCGAGAGGCCGAAGTCGTCGATCAGTCGGCCCAACCGGTCCGCCAGACCGTTGGACGAGGTCGGGACCGGTTCCGGTTCCGGCTTGGCCTCGGGCACCACCCCGAAGTCGACGAACGGCCGGAAGTGCTCCTGCACCAGCGCCGCCTCGTAGTCGATGGCATCCTCGGGAGAGAGCGTCCCGTTGGTCTCGACCATGATCGACAGCCGATCGTAGTCCGTCCGCTGGCCGACCCGGGTCTCCGCCACGCTGAAGTTGGCGCGGACCACCGGATTGTAGATCGCGTCAATCCGCACGGTGTCCACCGGGAGCGAGCGGTCGATCGGCTGCATCTCCGCCTCGACGTAGCCGCGGCCCTTGTTGACGTACAGTTCGACCGAGATGTCCCGGTCGTCCTGGACGGTGAACAGCAGGTGCCCGGGGTTGACGATCCGGACGCTGCCCGGTCCTGTCACGTCCCCAGCCAGCACCGGTCCTGACCCCTTCTTCCTGATCTTGAGCACCGCCTCGTCCACCTCGTGGTCGAGAACCAGGGTCAGCGCCTTGAGCCGCTGAATGATCTGGTGCACGTCTTCCAGCACCCCGGGCACGGTCTGGTGCTCATGCACCACGCCGTCCATCCGGAACGCCCACACCGCCGACCCCTGCAGCGAGGACAGCATCAACCGGCGCAGGGCATTCCCCAGGGTGTGCCCGAAGCCACGCTCGAGCGGCCCCAGCCGGAATTCGGCGAGGTGGGCATTGTCCTCCCGCTTGATCATTTCGACCACGTGCGGGCGAACCAGTCCGGTGAGATCGATGGTCATCGTCCGTCCATTACTTGGAGTAGAGCTCGACGATCAGCTGTTCCTGCGCGGCGAGCGGAATCTGGTCGCGGCCCGGCCGTTCGGTGACTCGCCCGGCGCCCTTCTCGAGATCCACGCTGATCCAGGTCATCGGGACCCCGCGCGCCGCACTGTCCTTGGCGATTCGGATCGGGACGATCTGGAGGCTGTCCGGAGCCACCCGCACTTCCTGATGGGGCTTCACCCGGTACGAGGCGACGTTGACCCGACGGCCGTTCACCTGGATGTGGCCATGGAGCACCAGCTGCCGAGCCTGCCGACGGCTGAGGGCGAACCCCATCCGGTAGACCAGGTTGTCGAGCCTCGACTCCAGCAACACCAGCAGGTTGGTGCCCTTGACCCCGGGCTCCCGCGCGGCGGCCTCGAAGGTGCCACGGAACTGCCGCTCGGTCAGACCGTAGATCCGCTTGACCTTCTGCTTCTCCCGCAGCTGCTTGGCGTATTCCGACATCTTCCGGCCCCGGCCGCCCGACTGGCCATGCTGGCCCGGGGCATAGGCCCGGCGCTCCACGGCGCACTTCTCGGTCAGACAGCGAGAACCCTTCAGAAACAGCTTGGTGCCTTCCCGACGGCACAGGCGGCAGGCGGGGCCGGTATAGCGAGACATGGGCTAGACCCGCCGCTTCTTGGGCGGGCGGCACCCATTGTGAGGAATCGGGGTGACATCCTTGATGGAGGCAACCTTGAGCCCGGCCGAGGCCAGCGCCTGGATCGCCGACTCCCGGCCGCTGCCCGGACCCTGCACCCGGACGTGGACCCGCCGCACCCCGAGACCAAACGCCTCGCGGCCGCAGTTCTCGGCGGCCACCGTGGCGGCGAAAGGCGTGGACTTCTTGGAGCCCTTGAACCCGGCCTTGCCGGCGGTCCCCCAGACGACCGTGTTGCCCTTCATGTCGGTAATGGTGATCAGCACGTTGTTGAACGTGGCCGTGACGTGGGCGATCCCCTCCGCCTCGACGACGCGCTTGGAACGCTTCCCGCTACTCGGGCGGGCTGGAACGGGACTGGTCATTACTTCTTCGTCACTTTCTTCTTGCCGGCGATGGCGCGGCGGGGACCCTTCTTGGTCCGGGCATTGGTATGGGTCCGCTGCCCACGCACCGGCAAGCCGCGCCGGTGACGGGTGCCCCGGTAGCTGCCGATGTCCATCAGCCGCTTGATGTTCATGGCGATTTCGGTCCGGAGGGAACCCTCGACGCGGGCGCTCCGTTCAATCACCTGGCGGAGCCGGGCCACTTCGGCATCCGAAAGATCCCGAACCCGCGTTCCCCCGGCAATGCCCGCCTCCTCCAGCACTTTCGTGCTGGTGGGGCGACCCACGCCGTAGATGTAGGTGAGCGCGATCTCCACCCGCTTTTCGCGCGGAAGATCCACTCCTGCAATTCGCGCCATTATCCCTGCCGCTGCTTGTGTTTAGGATTGCGTTTGCAGATGATGCGCACCACACCAGCGCGGCGGATCACCCGACAATGCTCACAGATTGGCTTGACGCTAGACCGTACCTTCACAGGGCCGCTCCGAAATTACTCAAGTTTATGCTCAGCTTTCAATTATAGCCGCGGGACTGGCCCATCGCAAGGGACCGGGGGGCGCGGTCAGGTGACCCGGACCTCGATCAGGGTCCAGACCCCCTCGCCGAAGCGATACCGAAGCAGGATCTGCTGCCGCCGGCGCTCCCCTCCGGGCCCCCGGACCTGCCGCCGGAGCTCCACATACCCCTGTCCCCCACCCAGTTCCCGGACCTGACCCAGGTCCACCGCCCCACCGGTCCCCAGGACGGACCGCAGGGCAGCCGCAGCCTGGGCCGACCCCACCGGTGCCGAAGGCTCCACTCCAGGCAGGAAGAGCCGGATCCTGTCCCCCCGGGCCACCACCGTGGCCACGTCCCCAGCCTGAATCGCCTCCCGGGCGCCCCGGGCCACGTCGGCCAGCGACTCCCCGGGAGCGCCGGGCTGAACCAGAGCGGCCAGCAGCAGAACGGCACCGGTCATCTGAGGGTCTCCTCCTCAAACTCCCACCAGGCGGCCGCCGGGTCCGCCGCCATCAGGACCGGTCGCCCGATCACCAGGTGACTGGCGCCTGCGGCGATCGCCTCTCGGGGCGCCGCCACCCTGGCCTGATCTCCCGACGGGTCGCCCCCGCGGCGGATGCCGGGGACCACCACCGCGGCCGTGGGCCCCATGACCTCGCGCACCAGTTCCACCTCCAGGGCCGACGCGACGACTCCTCCCAGGCCGGCCCGCTTGGCCAGTCCCGCCAGACGAACCGCCTCGGCTCCGATCCCGGCCGGGCTTGATCCGGTGGCCGCGGCGTACGAAGCGGCCGAGTGGGACGTCAGGACGGTCACCCCAACCACCGTGACAGCGGCCCCGGCCGCGGCGGCAGCGGCCTCCATCATCTCGACTCCGCCCAGAGTGTGAACGGTCACCATGCGGACCCCGGCCCCCACCGCCGCACGGACGGCCCCCGCCACGGTGTTGGGGATGTCATGCCATTTGAGATCGAGGAACACGGAAAGCCCACGCTGGTTCAATCGGTCCACCAGGTCGGGACCCTCCCGGGTCATCAGAATGGAGCCAACCTTGACCCATCGAACGGCCGGCAGCCCGTCCAGCAGACGGAGGGCGGAGGCGCCATCCGGGAGGTCCAGCGCCAGGATCAGCTCGGCCATCCCTGAGCCTCCAGTTCCCTGGCGATCCGGATCGGCAGCCGGGGATCGGCGAGGGCCGCCGTCCCAATGGCCACCAGGCTGGCGCCGGCTGCGAGGTACTGTCTGGCATCGGCCGCAGTGCGAATCCCACCCACTCCGATGATCGGGACGGACCCGAGCCGGTCGACAATCCGCTTCACTGCCAGGACGCCGACGGGCAGCAGGGCAGGACCGCTAACCCCCCCGTTCCCCTGCCCCAGGACCGGCCGGCCCTCCCTGAGGAAGAACCCCGGCAGGGTGTTGACCACGGTCAGGCCGGTCGCCCCCGCCGCCATCGCGGCCGCCGCCAGGTCGGCGATATCGGGCAGGCCGGGAGACAGCTTGGCGAAGAGGGGTCGCTCGGTGGCCAGGCGACAGGATTCCAGAATGCGGGCCACGGCGCCTCGGTCGGCGCCGAACTCCAACCCGCCGGCTGCGGTGTTGGGGCAGGAGAGATTGAGTTCATACCCGCTGAGCCCGGGGACGGCGTCGAGGCGGCGGACAATCTGCAGGTACTCGGGTTCCTCAAAGCCCACCACGTTCACCAGAATCCTTGCCCGGGAGAGTCGCTTCACCAGCCAGGGCAGTTCTTCGGCTACCACCTGCTGCAATCCCGGGTTGGCCAGCCCGACCGAGTTGATCATCCCGCCGGGGAACTCGGCCACCCGGGGTGGCGGATTTCCGGCCCGGGGTTCGAGCGAGACCGCCTTGGTGACGAGTCCCCCCAGGAGGTCCAGGTCGTAGAGGCCATCGTGTTCGCGCCCGAACCCGGCGGTGCCGGCCGCCAGCAGCACCGGATTGCGGAAGGCCAGACCCG
>CAYINH010000183.1:0-5766 GCA_964364615.1 uncultured Gemmatimonadaceae bacterium | reverse complement strand
CCCGTGCCCCAGGATGGCGGTCAGCAGGTTGTTGAAGTCGTGGGCGATGCCACCGGCCATGACGCCGAGGCTTTCGAGCCTCTGGGTGTGCTGGAGCTGCTCCTCGAGATGACGCCGTTCCGTTTCCGCCTGCTTGGCGGCCGTGACGTCTGCCGCGATGGTGCAGACGGCGTAGGGCTCTGCCTCACCTGGACGCCGGAGGGGGAACCGGATGACCTGGGCGACCCGATCCGGTCCGAACCAGAGTCCGGTCTCCTCGGATTCGATTGGCCCCAGCGCCCCGAACGCCTCCTCCGTGGCGCGGTCGAACACCGCGGCGGTCGCGAGAGGATAGATCTCGGTGACCGTCTTGCTCACTACGGCCTCCCGCCCCAGGGCCAGAGCGTCAAGCACAACCTGGTTGACCAGCAAGATCCTCCCCTGCCGATCGGCAACCAGGACCGCCCTGGGGGTCGAGTCCACCACCCCCTGGAGCAGGACCTGGCCCTGGCGCAGCGCCGCCTCGCTGTGGGCCAGGGCGTTCACCTGGGCGGCCTGGGTGGCATAGAGATCGGCCAGCCGGTCGGTCATCGTGTTGAAGGACGAGGTCAGTCGGCCAACCTCATCCCGGGCAACCACCGGCGCCCGCGCCGAGAAGTCGCCCGCCGCCACCTGCTCGGCGGCCTCGGTGAGGGCCAGCACCGGGCGGGCGATCTGCCGGGCGATGAGCCAGACGCCGGTGCCGAGCACCAGTGAGGCGAGGATGCCGACCCCCAGGATGGTGACCGCCAGACGCCGAGCCGGGGCGTAGGCTTCCACCTGGCGGATTTCGATGATCAGGCCCATCTGGCGGTCCTCGACCCAGCGATAGGCACCGATGACCGGCACCCCGGCGTAGTTGAGATACTCGAGAGTGCCGTCTTCATGGCGCAGCGCGGCGTCGATTCCTACCGACCGGACCCCGCGGGGGTATCGGTCCCGGCCAAACCGCTCGCCGCTGACAAACTCGTGGTACCGGTCCACCAGGTACGCCTCCCCGGTTTCCCCCAGGCCCAGTCGCTCTCCGAGGATTCGATCGATGGTGACCACATCGAGATTGGCCGCCAGCACAGCCACCGTGTCTCCCTGGTAGTCGACCAGCGGATGCGACAGCGTCAGCGTGGGGCGCTGGGTCAGAGGAGACGGGTAGACCTCCTGGATGTATGGCCTCGTCCGGCCCTCGAGGTAGTACCGATCGGTAACCCGGTACTGGCCCTCCCAGCCCGATGTGGTGGCCACCTGGATCCGGCCCCCCGGGACCGACAGGATGAAGAGATCCAGCAGGTTGGGTTTGAAGGTCCTGGTCTGGGCCAGGAAGGACCGCAGCTCATCCCGAGTCGCAGGTGAGGCCAGCTGGTGAAGTCCCTCGCGGATCACCGACAGGGTGGCGAGGAATCCGAGTTCGACCCGCTGGTCGGTGGCCCATCGGGTCAGTTCTGCTTCCCTGGTCTCGATGACCGACTCGAGTCGGACGTAGACCTCCCGGGAGATCGCGTCCCGGGCCAGGACCAACGCAACGGTGGCCACCAGGGCCACGGTCGCCACCGAGAGCGCCAGAAACGAACCGACCAGGCGGGTCCGGAGGCTTCGGGTAAACCAATCCAGGCCCCATCGACCGGAGGGGCTCATCGTTCGGGTGGACCGATCCGGACGGGACCACCCGGGCCGAGCCGGATCAGCACCGCGGACTTCTTGGGATTGCCGTCCCCGTCGAACGAAATCTCTCCGGTGACCCCGGGGAAACCTCTGGTGGCAGCGAGGGCCGATCGCAGGGCGGTACCCTCGGTGGTCCCGGCCGCCTGGATGGCGGCGGCCAGCAGCTGGAACGCGTCCCAGGTGGTGGCCTCGGTGCCGGCCGGCTGGCGACCGTACCGGTCCCGGAATCTCTCGATGAATGGTCCACTGGTGGCGACCAAGGTGTCCAGCCACCACTGGGCGGTATGGTAGGCGCCCTCGGCGACCGGAATCCTGGACAGCAAATTGCCGTCCCACGCGTCGGTTCCCAGGAACACGGCCTCGATGCCAGCCGCGCGCGCCTGTTCCATCTGATCCTGCACCAGCGGCATGTAGCTGGGCATGAACAGGACGTCCGGGAGGGTGGCCGCTATCCGGCCCAGTTGATCTCGGTAGAACGGGGCGTCGGTGGTGAACGTCTCCGAGGCCACGATGACCCCGCCTTCCGCGATGAAATCCCGCTGGAAGGTCTCGGCGAGGCTGCGGGCATAGTCGTCCGCCACATCATATAGCACTGCGGCGCGTTGAGCGTGCAGGCCCTCCCGGGCGAACCGGCTCAGGCTGGCGCCCTGCTCGTCATTCGTGAAGGCCACCCGGAAGACGAAGGGGCGTTTGCGGGTGACCTCGGGCATACTGGCCATCGGGGTGATCATCGGGATGCCATCGCTCTCCGCGAGCATGGCCACGGCAAGGGCATCCCGGCTGAACTGGGGGCCGATCAGGGCGACCACGCTGTCCTGATTGATCAACGCTCGGGCGGCCGCGGTGGCGACGTCGGCCTGTTCCCCCGCGTCCCGGATCCTCAGCTCGACCAGATGGCGTCGGCCAGCGACCAGGAGGCCCCCTGCCGCATTGATCTCCGACACCGCCATCGCTGCTGCGTCCATCGTTGCTTGGCCGGAGAACTCGACTCGGTTGCCGGAGAGGTAGGGGAGCAGCCCGATCCGGATCGGAGGAGCCGGCTCGCGGCATCCAGCGCAGCAGAGCACCGCCGCCAGGGTAAGGCGGAAGGTGCGAGGAGAGGACATGCCTACAACTATCGGTCGGGAGCGCCCCACTCTCAAGGTCTGGATTCGTCTGGCGACTCCGCAGGCCTCTCGCTACTCTTCCGCATGCGATATCTCTCCGTCCTTCTCCTGCTCACGGCGGTCACTGCTGAACCCGCCGCCTGTCAGACCGACAACCGCCCGGCCCTGGTGGTCTTCATCGCGGTGGACCAGCTCCGGCCCGACTATTTCAGCCGGTGGGACGCCGATCTGACCGGTGGGCTCCGCCGATTCTACGATCAGGGCGCGTTCTACGCCCGGGGCGAGCAGGATCACGCCATCACCGAAACAGCGCCGGGCCATGCCACCCTGCTGACCGGTCGGTCGCCCGGGAGCGTCGGGATCGTCTCCAACAACCTCGGCGTGCCCGACCCGGACTATCCCCTCCTCGGTGTCCTGGGCACTGGAGCGTCTCCCGCCCGATTCCGGGGAACCACCCTGTACGACTGGATGGCCGCTGCCGATCGGGACACCAGGGTCCTCTCGGTTTCCCGGAAGGACCGGGGCGCCATCCTGCCGATTGGCCGGGCCAAGGTTCCGGTCTTCTGGTATCAGAGCGGGTCCTTCACGACCAGTACCTGGTATGGGGATTCGCTCCCCACCTGGCTTCAGGGCTGGAACGCTCGGAAGGGGGCGGAGCGGTTGGCGGGGATGGTCTGGAAGCTCTTTCTCCCGGAAGATCGCTACCCCGAGCCCGATGACGAACCGTGGGAGCGCGGGGGAGCACCGCACCGGTTCCCCTATCAGATGCCGACCGACAGTGCGGCCATGGCGGAAGTGGTCATCGCCATTCCCTGGGCCGACTCGCTGACGATCGACGTCGCCCTCGAGGGGGTCAGGGCCCTGGGGCTGGGAAGGCGGGGCGCCCCTGACCTGCTGTCGATTTCGCTCTCCTCTACCGACGCGGTGGGCCACGGCTGGGGTCCCGACTCCCGGGAAATCCACGATCAGATTGTCCGGCTCGATCACTGGATGGGATGGTTCATGGACTCCCTGGCCACCATGGTGCCGAGGGAGAAGACCCTCTACATCCTGACCTCGGACCATGGCGTGTCATCGTATCCCGAACGGGGGGCCGCCAATGGCAGGATGGGGGGCCGGGTCAGTGGCGATCGGGTGATGCAGGCCACGAGGGATAGTCTCCAGTCCCGGTATGGCCAGCAGTTCGACCTCGGGTTCCACAACGGCCTGATCTATGGCAACGTGACCGCGCTCAGGTCCGCCGGCGTCGATGTCGACAGCATGGCGGCGGCCCTGGCGGCGGATCTCGCCAGGGAAACCGGAGTGACCCGGATCCTCACGCCGAGGACTCTGGCCGCGGCAGACGCCTCGGACCGGGAGGCGGGACGCTGGTCCCGGACGATTCCCGCGGACTTCGAATGGCTGGCCGCCGCCAGCGTGGCCCCGGGGTACATCTGGACCTACGACAGCACCGCTATCGCGACCCACGGGACCACCAGCAACGATGACGTGCTGGTCCCGATTGCCTTCATGGGGAAGGGCATCACCCCGGCCCGTCTGGTTCGGGCCCGGACCGTGGACATTGCCCCCACCCTCGCGGCGCTGCTCAAGGTGCAGCCGCTCGAGACGGTCGAGGGACAGGTGCTCAAGGAGGTCGTCCCGCCCCGATAAGGCGTCCCACCTGCCAGCATCAGAGGTCACCGCTGTCCCCCTCGGGGGACAGTTCGCGTGGCCATGGTGTGGCTCCCTATGGGTCTAAGCGTCTTAATGACAACAGGATAGTGCCCGGGCCCCGGTTCGGTCCGACCCTTGCCCAAGGGGCCTCTGTCGGCCACCACTTCCCCAGGGGGGTACCATGAAGTCCCGCTCGTTGATCATCGCCGTGACGCTGATCCTCACCGCCTCCGTCTGGTCCGAAGCCTCCGCTCAACGCAAAGGCCTGGTCGATGTTTCTCCCGACCACTTCCGGCGCGGCGTCTGGCTGGAAGCGGGGCTCGGCTGGGGCCAGGAGTCGTTCAAGCTTGCCGACGACCCGTATTCCGACCAACTGGGCAAGCCGACCTTCAACTTCGCGGTCGGTGGGACCCCGAACAGCTGGATCCGGCTCGGCGGCGAAACCACGGCTTGGGTCTACACGTTCCAGGACGAGGACGACCAGGGGGTGTTCCAGGTGACCGATGGCCTGTGGAACATCATGGCCGTTGCCCGGGCCTACCCGATCCGGAATGCCGGGCTCTTCTTCAGGGGCGGTGTTGGACTGGGCGTCAGCAGCAGGTCGATCGAATTCAGCAACACGGTCACCGAAACTGGGCTCTCCACGCTTCTGGGCGTCGGGTATGAGTTGCAGCTGTCGAAGCAGCTCTTCCTGACCCCGTCCGTCGGGTGGTTCAACAGCAGCTTCACCAAGCGCGATGACGACACCCTGTACGAGCGGCTCGCCAACCTCAGTCTGTCCGTCACCTTCCAGCCCGGCCGCTGATCGGTCGCCCTGCCAGAGACGGACATACGAAGGGCCGGGAAAGCACCCCCGGCCCTTCGTGCGCTGTCGATCGATTGAGGCTACGGCACCAGCTCCCCGGTATCGAGTCCGCCCGTTCCCTTAACCTTGGCCACCTTCAGCGAGTGCTGGAAGGTCTGCCCCGCCACCGTCACGGTGACCAGGTAGGTCCCGGGATCCACCAGCTGCTGGCCGCCGCCGAACCCACGCCCCCCCCCAGGCAGGATGTCCTGCCGCGCCAGGAACCCGCCGAGGGCCTGAATCAGGCTGCACATCGGGGAGCCGCCCCCGCGCCCGGGCCCGACCCCTCGCAGGCGGCCACTAGCCTGCCGCTAGGTCGGGACCGCACCGGGCAGGCGCTCTAGGTGTGATTCCCTGACAGGTCGTTGACCTGCCCCGCGCCACCACGTGCCCGCATGCCCTTGCCCGCGCGCCCTTACCCGCGTGCCCTGCTCCGGCCTCCGATGATGCACCCCACGCCTGAAAACGACGCGGATGACCGCCAGATTG
>CAYINH010000182.1:0-5766 GCA_964364615.1 uncultured Gemmatimonadaceae bacterium | reverse complement strand
GCAGGGCCTGCAACCGCCGCGCACTGGCCCGGACGAACCGCCGCGACACCGTCGAGCGGGTCAGACCGAACGCCGCCGGCACCGCCTCCGCGCAGGCCGCATACTCCCGGCACGCCAAGCCGCCCAGCACGCGGCGGAAGAGCCCCTCGTCCAAGGCCCGTGGTGTTTGCAACCGCTGATAGGTCGCCAGCGGCACTTCCACCTGCCGCTGCTGATCCCGCACCCGGGGCACCGCTACCGGCACTTTCTGATCCGCCAAGTACACCGAGCCCGGCTGCTGCCCCCAGCGCACCAGCGCGGGCTGCCCGCCGGCGCGGGCATAGCGGGCACCGGCCAGCGTCCTCACTTCCTCCGCCAGCGCCTCGGCCGCCGCCGCCAAGCCCAAGGGGATCAACGCCTGGATCAGCTCGACCCGGCCGTCCACCGGCTCCAGCGCGTCGGGCAGCTCCGCCACGTCCCGCAGGGCCAACTGCTTTCCTTTTCTCTGGATTCGTCCTATTGTCCGCATGGGTGGTGTCCTTGTCAACGAGTGGAGTTTCCTTGGTCGGAACCCTGCACTCTAGTAACGAGGCACCACCCGAATTTCAACTAAAGATAGGACTCACCCAACCCAGGTTTTCCAAGGAGCCTTATGCTTGGGAGGATGTGCCGGGGGACCACGCTTGTCCTAGCCGCCCTGACCCTTTCAGGATGCGCAAATCAGCATCAAGAGCGCGACCAAGCTGCCCAAATTGAGGTCGCTCAGAAAGCGGCCTCTTCCCACCCGAACGATACGAGCGTTTCACTCGTTCTCGACCCTGGGGAGTGCTTCACCTGCAACGACGTCATCAGTAGCTGGTTGCGGTGGTCACAGGTGGACTCAGGACGATCCCTTCGGGTAGTACTCACTCGCCAACCCACGTTCCGGGAGCGCCAGTTTATCGCCCGGGCGAGGTTATGGGATTACGTCGAAGTGATCCCCGAAGAGAGGCGCTTCGACCCAAGGCTGATCATCCTCGAGGGTACCGTTGTCACGCGCGTTACCTCGAGGCGGGACGACTTTCGAAAGGTGTCAACCCAAATGGTTGGCAGCACACCGTAGTTCTGGTCTGGTGGTGGTCACCCTCAAAGAAAACAAGGAAAGTGAGAGAAACCATGTCTTTACGGAAGCTGATGATGAGTTCATTGGTAGTCCTCGTGTTAGGGGCATTCCTCCCGCTCGCACCGGCGCCGAGCAGCGCTCAAAGCCTCATTTGCAAGAAGGGCGCAGACGGCAAGTGCGACATCCCCGCTCTCCAAGGGTGCAATTGCCTTGAAGGAGGGTTGGAGCCTTGAAGGGGTTGAACTAGGGCAGTAGGCTGCGCCGCTACGTACCGTCGGGACTGGACCCACCACCAGACCTCGCTTTACGCCAAGAACCACCCAATGACGATTGGATGATCTGCCATGGCCATCGGTCGAAAGAGGTTGTGCGTTCTCTTTGTCGCGCTCATCGCCGGCTGCACGTCTGATTCTGACAGGCCCGCTCCGTCGGGCCTTCTAGGCGTGGTGCCCCTGGACACCGTCGTCCTTGAGGAAAGCGATACGCTCTACCTTGGGAAACCCGATGCTGGCCTATTTGTAGATGATCGCGGAGCGATCTATGTAGCGGACGAGTTCTGGCGACGTCTGGTACGATTCACTCGCGAGGGTCATCCTGATCGGGTCTTCGGACAGAACGGCTCAGGACCCGGTGAGTTCCGCAGTACGGCGCCTGGGACATTCGTGGCCGGGGATCTGGTCTTCCAACCTGCCTCCCGCAAGCTCGTGGCCTTTGACCGGGAGACCGGCGAATTCAGAGGGGAACGCGCTGCCAATGGTTACCTCACCGCAGGGTACCTCCACGGAACTGACCTGATCATGGGGCTGTTCGATTACGGGTCGGCGCACGGGGTTGCGGTCGTTCCCTTGTCAGAGTTCTTGGGCCCCACCAATCCTGAACGAACGCTCCTGACCTCCTCGATCGCTCCACGGCCGAAGGTCTACGACGATTATCCGGAGTTGAACTTCTTCAACCGTTCTTCTGTGGCAGTGTGGCAGGATTCGATGCTAGTCGGCTTTGGGGGAGCTGAGGACGTGGTCACCTACACGCTGGCGGGCAGTCCGGTCGACACCACCACAATCCCCTTCCGACTCCGAACCGGATCCTCCAAGGAGGCGATGTCCGTCTTCCTGAAGCCGGGCGCTCCTTTCAACACACTTCTCAAGGCACGATCCACCCTCAAGGCACTCTGGCGGATGCCCGACGGGGTATTCCTTCTTTGGCATCAGGACAACTGGTCGGAACCTTTTGGCACTGACGAGCAGGTGTTCGGCAGAGCATTCCTCTCTATCCTCTCCGCCGACCGACGGCGCGCCTGCGTGGACGCCGAGGTTCCTTTCCCCGGATCAGCCTGGCCACGCATCACCGCCGCGGGGGACACGGTGTACGCCCTCGATCAGGTTGTTCCGGATGGAGACTCCCTCGGGACCTATTCAGTTGTCCGCCGATACCTGCTGGATACCTCGGGTTGTGAGTGGCTACCGACGAAGTAGGTTTCTATCCACCATGATTCGCCCCAGCCTCGGGTTGATGGCCTTGGCCATCGTCCAGATGGGCTGCGCCCAGCCTCGCCTTGGTCCTGTTCCGCTGGATGGCCTGCCCTGGCAACCGTTCAGGTGGCTGGCGGTGGACCTGGGCGGCACCACCATCCCGCGAGCTTCACTCCTCATTCCCTCCCGGGTCGGTGGCGGCGACGTCTTCCAGCTGCAACTCGACTTTGGCGCCGCCAATCGCTCGGCGTTCGGGATTCCAGTTCTCAAGGCCACCCTGCCCGAGTACACGGTTGAGGACACCACCACCTTTCGGGCCCGGATCGGCGCGCTCGGGAACCGCGATGATTCGCTCCGCGGTGTCCCGATCGATGACCGGCCCAGGCTCGGCAGCTTCGGCGTCACCGCGCTGGAAACCAGGATCACCATCTTCGACCTGAAGGCCAGGCGGCTCGCGATGCTCGCACCCGGGAAGCCGCTGCCGCCCGAGGTGGATCAGCGAATCGCCTGGACGGGGGTCCGGTATCAGGATGGGATCGTCACCGTTCCCGTGACCATCGAGGGGACGATCGAATGGCTCTTCTTCGATATCGGGTCGCAGCTGGTCCCTCTCTGGCTCTCGACCAGCACCTGGGAGGGAGCGGTCGGAGCCCCTGGCCGCGGAGACAGCTCGCTCACCATGCCGAGCGATGGTCTGGCCCTCGTGCTGGAAGGGAGGCGGACGACCGGCGTGGTGATGGTCGGCGACACCCCGCTGGGGAAGCCGCTCGCCTGGGCCACTCGAGAGGGCCCTCCGGCGGCGGCGTTCGCGAATTGGCCGTTCCGGGTGGCTGGGGTGATCGGGGCGGACCTGTTCGATAGCCACCTGGTGGTGATCGACCTGCGAGGAGGGAGGTTCGGGCTTCTGGCCAGATAGCCGCCTGCACAGCGTCTCCAGAGCGGCCCTGGCCCGCTGAGCCACCACCGTCGTGCGATGAGGGCACCGATGCGGTGACCCCGGCAGCCCTAGTTCCAGCGCTCGGGGACCAAGTGGTCGTTCGTGGGGACCTCGATGGAGTCTTCGGAGAAGGCACCGGAGTAGCCGACTGGCTCCGTACGCCGACTGGTGCAGGCCGCGGTGGGAATGGTGACATTGTCGTCACGAGCCTCCTGTCGGAGGAGTTGACATTGGTGCCCGACGGCCGCGGGAGCCCACCTCGCGTCCTCCGGACCAGTCTTCACCCTCTCGAAGGATTGTGGGTCCTGGGTGACGAAACGGTTCTCCTCAACGGGCCCGACGCGCCGTACGCGAAGCACCTGCTTCACATCTTCAATCTCTCTACCGGGGAACTCCTGAGTAGCTTCTTTGCCCCACCCGCACACGTTGACTCTAACGTGACCCTAGTCCTCGGCCGAGTGTACACGGCTATCCGGCACGGCAGGCTTGCTGTAGTGCACTCGCTATCCGATAGCCTGCTCTTCTTCAGCTTGGATGGGATCCCTCAAGGCGGGGTGCGGCTACCTGTCGAGCATTCCAATGTGCCCAAGGGACCACTGCCTGCCATTGAGTCGCCGGCAAAGCGCAGGGAGTGGGCTGATCAATGGACGCTGGTGGCGGGTGTGTTCTGGCTGGATGACGAACACCTCCTTGTGCAATGGGTCCGAGGAAGGCGCTCGCAAGCAGTTCACTGGCTCGCCCAAGTAGATACATCCGGTCGGATCGCGTGGACGGAAGCACGCACGCCCCGGTTGCTGACGGTTCGAGGTGAGCAGTACTTCTTTCAGGACCTGCTATCGGGCGTGCCGAACCGGGTGTTGGTAGCAGTCAGAAAGCAGGGCTAAACGCAGCAAGGGCGCGAATCCACCTCACTTACAAGGAGCGGGTACCATGAAAAGGCTGTTTGCGTTGGTGTCTGCCGGAGCGATGGTGGTGGGAGTGGTCTCAGTTGTTGCTTCCCGTGCCTCAGCTCAGCCCCCCGGCTGCACGTGGGAGGGAATGACCTGGGATCGCTGTAACGGCGGCACTTGTCCAGGTGGCTGGTGTTGTCAGATCTGTCCCAAGCGAATTCCCGCTGATGTCAAGGTGCTCTCGCGTCGCCAGGCGGAGGGGATCTTTGGGGCGGGGCGATTCCCAGCGATCTACCTCTTCGTCAACGACACCCTGCGGCGAGGATGGGAGAGCATCACCCAGGGGGGGCTCGAGCTGAGACGCGATGACATTGTTGCGGCAATCCGTGAATCCGTCCATGGACGCTAGGAAGCAGGCAAGGGTAGTGTCCGTGATGATTGTCCTCGGCCTTGGTGCCCTGGGACCACAGGAGTCAGCCGCCTATGGGCAGACAACGACCCCGCTGGCGTTGGGTGAACCGGTAGCGAGGTTGGCGAGGCCTCTGACGCACGTTACAGCGGTCCACGAGTGGCCGGATGGCCGTCTCCTGGTCCTGGACTCCAGGGAACAGGTGGTCCTGTTGGTAGATCCCGCCTTTTCCAGGGCCAGTCCGATCGGACGCAATGGGGCCGGACCCGGCGAGTACCGGCTTCCGGTCGATCTGCTTGAACTCGGACGAGACAGCATCGGGATAGTCGACGATGCGAAGCGGCGGATCCTGGTTGTGCTGGGGAGTGGCAAGCTTGCCGGCGAGCTGAGCGAGATGGGAACCCGGACCGTCGATCCGGCTCCTCGCGGGGCGGCGCCAACCGGCAGTGACCGTCAAGGCCACCTCTATGGACTGGGCTATTCCCCATATGCGAAGGACGCGTTGACACGTACTGAGTCTCCGATTGAGCGGTGGCGTGTTGGTGCCGCCAGACGCGACACCGTCGCGGACCTTCCCCTGGCCGCCCCCGAGGACAGAATCCTGCCGCCGGGGCGCGGCACGCGGGCGTTTGTCTCTCGGCCGCAGTGGGCCGTCGCACCGGACGGACGGGTGGTGGTTGTCAGGGTGGAGCCGTACGCGGTGGAGCTGATTGATGCAACGGGTAGCCGGATCAAGGGGCCAGTGATCCCGTTTCGCAGGATTCCAGTGAGTGCTGCGCATAAGCGTCTGTGGCGCGAGAAGCAGGGCCAGCCGCAGCCTGTCACCATCATGAAACCGGGCCAGGCCGCCCCAACGGCAGAGCTTCGGCGGATGCCTGTCTTTGAGCCGGTTGAGTGGCCTGAGTTTCTACCGCCGTTTCTCGAAGGCGCACTTCACTTCTCTCGGGAAGGGTTCCTGTGGGTTAAGCGCACAACCACCG
>CAYINH010000181.1:0-5772 GCA_964364615.1 uncultured Gemmatimonadaceae bacterium | reverse complement strand
GCCGCCGAGGACGGGCAGCAGTGCCGCGGCCGCGAACAGGAAGGCGGCCTCGCGACTGGCCAGCGATTCCAGCTGGCTTTCAGGCTCCAGGGCCGGCCAGCGGGAGTACAGCAGGCCAAACGCCCAGGCCGCGGTCAGCAGCATGAAGGCCAGGAAGAAGTACCCCACGCTGGACTGGGCGAAACTGTGGACGCTGGCGATGATGCCGGACCGGGTGATGAAAGTCCCGAAGATGCTGAGCAGGAAGGTGATGATGACCAGCGACATGTTCCATCGCTTGAGCATCCCGCGCTTCTCCTGGATCATGACCGAATGGAGAAAGGCAGTCATGGTGAGCCACGGCAACAGGCTGGCGTTCTCCACCGGATCCCAGGCCCAGTAGCCGCCCCAGCCCAGCTCGACGTAGGCCCACCACATCCCGAGGGTGATCCCGACCGAGAGGAAGAGCCACGACAGCAGGGTCCATTTCCGGATCGCGTGGATCCATCCGGTGTCGAGCCGACCGACCACCAGCGCGGCCATCGCGAAGGCAAAGGGGATGGTGATGCTGATGTAGCCCAGATAGAGCATCGGGGGGTGGATCACCATCCCCGGGTTCTGCAGCTGGGGGTTGAGGCCGTTCCCGTCGGCCGGGGTGAAGGCCAGCCGGTCGAACGGATTGGCGGCGAACAGCATCGCCAGGATGAAGAACACCGCGACCGCCCCGGTGATCCCGGCCACATACGGCAGCAGGTCCTCATGGCGGCGACCGGTCACCAGCTGGGCGATCGCCCCGAAGATGGAGAGCACCAGGGCCCAGAACAGCAATGACCCCTTCTGGCCGGCCCAGAACGCTGTCATGAGGTACGAGGTGGGGAGGTTCCGCGAGGTGTAGGAGGCGACGTACTCGATGTTGAAGTCGTGGGTGATGAGCCCCTTCCAGAGGGCCAGCGCCGCCACGATCATCGCCAGGGCCAGGGCATAGGATCCCCGGATCGCACTGGCCCCGAGTTCCGGCCGGTCCCGCCACCGACCCGAGAAGGCGATCCCCGCCGACCAGAGGCCGGCGAGGAGCCCCACCCACAGCGCGAACTGGCCGAGCAGGGTCATGTGGCGGCCCTGGCGTCCTTCAGTTCGGCCTCATACCTGGACCCGCACTTGGCGAGCACCTCGGTGGCCACAAAGATGCCATCCCGCCCCAGTTTCCCTTCGATGATCACCTCGATGTCGCTGGCATCGGTAAAGGTGTCGGGGACCAGTCCCACGTAGGTCACCGGATACACCTGCTGGCCATCGGTGATGGTGAAGTCCACCCGACGGGCCGCGTCATCCCGACGGATCGAGCCGGGGACGACCTTGGCGCCGACCTTGAGACCCAGGTCGTAGAAGCCGGGGTCGGCCTGGGTTCGGGCCGCCAGCTCGCTGGTGGTGAGGAAGTAGACGCCGGTCTCCTTCACGCCGCTCACGATCAGGAAGGCCACCGTCGCCACGATTACGCCGGCGCCGGCCAGGAACTTCAGTTGGGGCTTCATTCGATCCACCTCCTGCGGGAAACCAGTTGTCAGCGCCCGGATGGGGCGCGGGCGGTCTGTTCGAACCGGTCCAGCGTCGTCTGGTGGGCGCTGTACTCGGGCCGCTTGGCGGCCATCTCCTTGTCCCACGCCCCGAGGAAACGGCGATAGATCTCCCGGAGCTGGCCGTCGTCCCCCTCAAACCGGGCCAGGGCGGCCTGAAGGACGTAGCCAAACAGGTGATCCGGCTGGTCGGCGAGGATGCTGTCGGCCAGGGCCCGGGCCCCCGCGATGTCCCCGGTGTGGAGCCGGATCATCGCGATGTCGTATCGCGCGTCGGCATCCACCGACTCCAGGTTCCGGTAGGCCTGCAGCGCCATCGGGGAGAACCCGTTGACCGTCGCGGTGTCGCCCTGCTCGGCCGCCCTCATCACCCGGTCGTAGAGCCGGTCGAACTGCTCCCTCGGTGTCATGCTGCTGAGGTCGGGCGGCGTGCCGCCGGCTCCACTGGCAAAGGGCGCCACGGCGCCCGGAGACGCGGCTGCCGGTTCCCCCCGCTGGATCAGCACCACCACCAGCGCGATCAGCGCCACAGCCGCGATCGCGATCGGAATGACCGGAATTCGGTTGCCAGCAGGAGTCGGGAGTGGTCGCCCCGCCTGGGGAACCCCACAGGTGGTGCAGAACCTGACCCCGGCGGCGAGGGGTGCCCCACACCCCGAGCAATGGCCGCCCCCGAGGGCAGCCCCGCAGGCGCTGCAGAACTTCCCGGTGCCCCGTGCCCCACAAGCGGCGCAAACCTGATCCATCACCTGTACCCCATGTCTGAGTAGTCGGAAATCTGCCAGCCGGGGAGGTCCGGCACAAGGACGCTATGCGTTGTCTCAGATGAACTTGTGAATTGCTTCAGAATAAGTCGCCAATGGCCCGCACAGCCCGTGTCATGGGGCCGCCTGGGCCCAGGCGAGGGCGGCGTGGACCGCCCGCTGCCAGGCTCCACGAATTCGGACCCGCTCCGGCTGGCCCATGGCTGGGGTGAATCTCTCCCAGGGAAGCCGATCGAGGAAGCCCGCCACCGACGGCCAGACCCCGACTGCCAGACCGGCCAGCAACCCGGCTCCCAGAGCGGTCGTCTCGACCACCGCCGGACGCTCGACCGGGATCCCGAGCAGGTCGGCCTGGAACTGCATCAGCCAGTCGTTGGCGGCCGCACCACCGTCGACCCTGAGGGTGGTGGCCCGATCGCCGGTCCCGCTCTCCATCGCCTCGAGCAGCTCGCCGGTGCCGAAGGCCATCGCCTCGAGGGCGGCCCTGACCAGGTGCGCCCTGGTGGTTCCCCGGGTCAACCCGGTGATGGTCCCCCGGGCCTCGGGCTCCCAATGCGGGGACCCGAGTCCCACGAACGCCGGGACGAAGGTGACGCCCCCGCTGTCAGGAACGCTCCGCGCCAGCGCCTCGGATTCCGCAGCGGAGGTGATAATGCCGAGCCCGTCGCGGAGCCATTGGATCGCCGCGCCGGCGATGAAGACGCTGCCCTCCAGCGCGAACGTCGGCTCCCCCCGCGGACCGCAGGCGATGGTGGTCAGCAGTCCGGGGCTGGCGGCGGGTCGATGGGGACCAGCCTGCAACAGCAGGAACGCGCCGGTGCCGTAGGTGCTCTTGGCACTCCCCGGGGTGACACAGCCCTGACCGAAGAGCGCGGCCTGCTGATCCCCGGCCACCCCGGCCACCGGAATGTCCCGTCCGAATACCCCGGTCTCCGCCACGACCCCGCTCGACGGACCAAGCTCGGGGAGCAACCCGGGCGGGATGTTGAACAGGGTACAGAGCTCGGGATCCCAGGTCCCGGCGTCGAGGCCGTACAGCATGGTTCTCGATGCGTTGGTGCGGTCGGTCACGTGGACTCCGCCGCTCAGCCGGGCGATGAGCCAGCTGTCCACCGTGCCCGCCGCCAGTTCGCCCTGTTCGGCGCGGCGACGGAGGCCAGGATCCTGGAGGAGCCATTCGAGTTTGGTGGCGGAGAAGTAGGGATCGAGCACCAGCCCGGTCCGCTCGCGGACCCAGTCCTCCCTGCCCTCCTGCTTGAGGGCCCGGCAGCGGTCGGTGGTCCGCCGATCCTGCCAGACGATGGCGCGATGGACCGGCCGCAGCGTCTGCCGGTCCCACAGGACGATAGTCTCCCGCTGGTTGGTGATCCCGATTCCCGCCGGCTGTTCCCCGGACCCGGCGATGGCATCGTTCGCCGCTGCCACCGTCGCCTGATACAGATCTTCCGGGTCGTGTTCGACCTGTCCCGGAGCGGGGAAGTGCTGGGGAATCTCCCGATAGCCTCGGCCCAGGATAGTGCCATCCTGATGAATGACCAGGGCGGTGGAGCCGGTGGTTCCCTGGTCGAGGGCCAGGACGGAGGTCATGGGGAGAATCTAGCGGCGGAACTATCTTGCTGCATGACCTACTCCACTCTCCTGTTCGAGCTGGCGGATGACGGGATCGCCACGGTCACCATCAACCGCCCGGACAAACTCAATGCCCTCGCCGATGCCGTCATCACCGACCTCGGCGCGGTGGCCGAACGGGTGACCACCGACCCGACGATCCGCGGGATGGTACTTACCGGGGCGGGCACCAAGGCCTTCGTGGCAGGCGCCGACATCACCGAGCTGGAATCGGTCGATGGCGCGTCGGGCCAGGCGCTGGCCCGAAAGGGTCAGCAAGTCTTCCGGCGACTGGAACAGTGCGGCAAGCCGGTGGTGGCGGCCGTCAACGGGTTTGCGCTGGGCGGCGGGTGCGAGCTGGCGATGGCCTGCCATTTCCGATTCGCCTCCCCCAACGCGCGGTTTGGCCAGCCCGAGGTCAAGCTCGGGCTGATTCCCGGATATGGAGGAACGGTGCGACTGCCCCGGCTGGTGGGACGTGGACGGGCGCTGGAACTGTTGCTGACGGGAGCCATGATCGATGCCGAGGAGGCCCACCGGATCGGGCTGGTCAACAAGGTGGTGCCGCAGGAGAGCCTGATGGCCGAGGCAACGGGCCTGCTGCGGACGATCCTGGCCCAGGGACCGATGGCGACCCGGCTGGTGCTGGAGACGGTGGACCGGGTGCTCGACCTCGGGATCGATGAGGGCCTTGCCTTGGAGGCCGAGCACTTCGGTCAATGCTGCGCCAGCGATGACAAGCGGGAAGGCACCCGCGCCTTCCTGGAGAAGCGGCCTCCGCGGTTTACTTCGCCGTAAGCTTGGCGCGCTGCTCGGCGGTCAGCACCGCCTGAACCTGCAGCGCGGCGCTCACCCGGATCCACTGCATGTTGCCCTCCGCGGTCGCGTGGGCCACCACCAGGTCATGCACCAGCGAGGTGTCGGGATCGGCCTTGGCCAATTCCGCCTGGGCCGACATCATGGCCGCGTGGGCTGGGGCGTGGGCGTTGTCACCGGCGGTCTTGGCCCGGGCCGCAATCGCCTTCAGTTGCTCGGTCTGGGTCTCGGTGAGCCCGAGTTTCTCGGCCGCCTCGAGGACCTTGGCCGGGGCAAACGCCTCATAGACCCGCAGCGGACCGGGTAGTGGCTGTTCGCCACCCATCTGCATCTGCCCCTGCATCTGACCCTGCATCCGACCCTGCATCTGCATGTGCATGTGCTGCTGACCCTGCCCCTGGTGCTCCTGATGCTGGGCGGCGAGGGGGCCGACCGAGCACGCCATCAGGCCCAACACGATGAATGAACGCACGAGAACTCTCCTGGCAAGAAGCGAACGGGGACGGCCGGGCATGCCTTTCACCGGCACCCCGCGGAGAACCAACGTCGAAGGGTAGCCCCGGGGCTCGCAAGGGGCGGTGAAATCGCCATGAACCGGGCCTGATCCGACCCTCGACCCAGGGGGGGCCATGTGGCTATTTTTCAAGGATGCGGGCCGACCGAATCGCAGCGGGTGGATTCAGGAATCTGGTCGACCTCGATCTCGCTCTGCCGCCCGCCGGCGCCGTCCTGCTGGGACCCAACGCTCACGGCAAGACCAGCGTCCTCGAGGCGCTGTATTACCCTGTGCTCTACCGGTCGTTCCGGGGAGCGGCCGATGCGGAAGTCACCCAGTGGGGTGAGCCCGGATTCCAGCTGGCGCTCGGCGGCGATATCGCGGGACGGCCGTGGGATGGCCGGGTCGGGTTTGTCCGGGAGGGGCGCCGGAAACGGGTCACGGTGGACGGGTTGGAGCGGAAACGACTGGCGGACGCGGTTGGCCAGTGGCTCGCAGTGGCCTTCCTCCCGACCGACCTGGCGCTGCTGGAAGG
>CAYINH010000180.1:0-5796 GCA_964364615.1 uncultured Gemmatimonadaceae bacterium | reverse complement strand
CTCCGACATCGCCAGCGCCCTCGATTATGCGCACCGCAACGGTGTCATCCACCGCGACATCAAGCCGGAGAACATCCTGCTGCACGACGGCCGGCCGATGGTGGCCGACTTCGGGATCGCCCTGGCGGTGAGTGCCGCCGCTGGGGGCCGGATGACAGAGACGGGGCTGAGCCTGGGCACCCCGTACTACATGAGTCCCGAGCAGGCGACCGCCGAGAAGGAGATCACCGCCCGGGCGGACGTGTACTCCCTGGGGAGTGTGCTGTACGAGATGCTGGCCGGCCAGCCGCCGCACACGGGCGCCACCGCCCAGCAGATCATCATGAAGATCGTGACCGAGGAAGCATCCCCGGTCACCAGGGTCAGGAAAGCGGTGCCGCCAAACGTGGCGATGGCGGTGGCCAAGTCGCTCCAGAAGCTGCCGGCCGATCGGTTCGACAGCGCCAGGGCCTTTGCCGATGCGCTGGTAAACCCATCGTTTACCGTGGCGGGCACCATGCCGGGGTTCGCCGGGGGTGGATCCGAGAGGGCGTCCGGGGTCTCGCGCCGACTCTTCATCGGGGTCGCTGCTCTGGCAGTGGTTCTGCTGGCGACCACCCTGGCCCTGGCGCTGCGTCCCACCCCCGTTCCTGAGGTCGCGATCTTTTCGCTGGGCCTGCCAGACAGCGTGACTGTCGCCGGCGGTGGCGGGACCAAGGTGGCTGTTTCTCGGGACGGCTCCCGGATTGCCATCTTCGCCCAGGGGACGGGGGGCGTATATGGGCTGTACGTTCGGCGGATGGACCAGCCGGTGGCCCAACTGGTCCGCGGCTCGGAGGGCGCCCCGGTCTCTTCCGGCTACTCTCCCCGGTTCTCCCCAGATGGCGAGTCGTTGGTGTATTCGACATCCTCGGGAATCAGGCGGATCGCGGTCGCGGGAGGGGCGGCGCAGCTGGTCGAAGAGACGGGAGAGATGCCGAGCTGGGGCGACGGTGGCGTGGTGGTGCAGGTGCGGGGGAATGACCTCTGGATCGGTACCGCGGAGGGCCGCAACGCCCGGTTGCTGGCCACCCCCGATACCGCCGCCGGAGTGTTCGCGCTCAAGTGGCCCCATGTCCTTCCCGGCGGCGAGCACGCCCTGGTGACCATGGACCGGGCTCAGTCGGGCAGCGTGCCGGACTCTCTCCGACTGGGGGCGATCTCGCTCAAGGATGGCACCGTCAGCGACCTGAACATTCCGGGGACCGACGCCAAGTACGTTGCCACCGGACACATCGTGTTCGGGCGGGGTGGTGGGCTGGTGTTCGCGGCACCATTCGCCCTCAAATCGCGCACGGTCACCGGTCCTCCGACCTTGCTGGTCGAATCGGTCTGGCAGGGCAGCGGGGGCGCGACCAGCTTTGCGGTCGCCGACAACGGCACCCTGGTCTATCAGGAATCCACCGTCCGCATGCTGGAATCGGAATTGACCGTGGTGACAGCGGATGGAGGAGAACGCAAGATCCCCATCCCGGGCGCTGACTACTCCTCGCCGAAGAGTTCACCGGATGGGCGGCGAGTGGTGGTCGGTTCAGGAGCGGCGCCCGGCCAATTGCTCTGGCTGATCAATCTCACGACGGGAGCACGGGAACGGTTGGGGTCCGGCACCGACGATGGCTTCCGCACCCAGTGGACACCGGATGGCTCCCGGGTGGTGCTCCTCCGTCGGCCCGGCGGGTTCATCGAGCTGGTGGCCCGGGCCTGGGACCGGAGCGCACCCGATCGAGTCCTCATGCGGGACAGCGCCCGCGCCATCTTCGAGGTGGCCGTCAACCCCAGGAATGGTCCCACGGTGTATCGGGTGTCCAAGGGCAGCGACGACAATCTCTATCTCGCACCGGGCGATTCACTGTCCACCCTCCGTCCCCTGGTGACGACCCCGGCGTTCGAGACCTCGCCCACAATTTCAGCCGACGGGCGCCTGGTGGGGTACGTCTCCGACGAGTCAGGGGCAATGGAGGTGTATGTCCAGCCCCTACCGGGGCCGGGGCCGCGGATTCAGGTCTCGGTGAATGGCGGGGAGGAACCGATCTGGTCCAAGTCGGGCAGCACTCTGTTCTATCGCGGTCCGACCCGAATCATGGCCACGACCATCGGTGGCAACCCCGTCCAGATCCTGGGCCGCGACTCCCTGTTCATCGATCGTTATCAGAAGGATGGACGTTCCCTGCACCAGAACTGGGACATCCTCCCCGGGGATCGAGAGTTCCTGATGATTCGCTCCACCAGTAACCGGTCGGATCTGTTCGTGGTCCTGAACTGGCCGCAACTGCACGCCACGGTCCCGACCACACTCACTCGATAGCGGGCGCCCTGGCGTTCCTCGACGATCCGGACCAGGACGGTTCTTGCCTCACAACGAGACCGAGAATCCGAGACCGATTCCATACGCGCTTGGGGTGACGACCGGACCAACCGTCCGCCAGGCGGAGTTGGAGGGAATCACCGGTGTGTCGGGATCATGGACCAGCAGGGCATCATGCCCGAACCCCAGGCCAGTGCCCTGCTGACCAACGTGATGCCGCGCCTCAGGCGGTGGCAGGTCGCGTAGCCAGGCGCCCCTCCCAGACCGTGTCTAGCGCGGTGGCGGCGGCGTGCTGTCGATCCAGACCCGGACCCCGTCCGGCACCAGGTTCACCCGCCCATCGACCGGGGTCGCCACCAGCAGCTCGCGCCCGGTCTCGGTCAGCGCCGGATACTGTCGGCCCACATTGGCGAGGAAGCGGCTCAGCAGCGCCTCGGGGATGAGGAACCCGTTGACGCTGATTGTGGTCAGGACGAACCGCACCACCCCGGGCCGAGTCGGCGCCATGACGACGGTCGCCTCCAGCGGAGCATTCTCGTCCACCATGAACTGGATCGGCCCGAACAGGGCCCGGGTCTCCTGCGGCAGATCCCGGATCCGACCCCGGATCCGAATCTGCTGGCTGTCCACCGCCACCCGGATGCCCATCGAGTCGGGAATCGGGAGGGCGCCCAGCCGCGCGGCGAGGTAGCTCACCCAGTCCCCGCCGGTCACCGCCGATGAGCCGCTGGTCCGGTCGATGAAGACCGAATCAATCTGGGTCGCGGCCCGGCCCACACCACCCATCGAGAGCCGCTGCCACAGCGGTGATCCATTCTGGGCCTGAAGCGGACCCGACGCCGCCACCAGCATCCCGAGTCCCGCCATCACGTTCCGTATCATGGCGGCGAAAGGTGACGGCTCGGGCCGCCCCGGACAAGCCGTTATCTTGGGTCGGTGACCACTATCGGCGACGGCACCACCCTGATCGATCTCGAGTATCTCGGGCATCCCGGACATATCGCCACCTCGGTTCTCGACACCCCGGCCGGCCTGGTGGTGGTGGACTGCGGCCCCACCACGACCTTGGAAGCACTCGAAGCCGGTCTGGTCCGCATGGGCGCCACCTTCCAGGACGTCCGGGCGATCCTGGTGACCCACATCCATCTCGATCATTCCGGTGCCGCCGGGGTGCTGGCGGCGGAGATCCCCGGGCTTGAGATCTACCTTCACGAGCGCGGGGCGGCTCACCTGATCGACCCCGCCCGGCTGGTCCGGAGCGCCACCATGCTCTACGGCGACCGGATGGAGCGACTCTGGGGCGAGGTCCGCCCGGTGCCCGAGTCGGCGCTCCGGATCCTGGCGGGAGGGGAGCGGCTTCAGTTCGGCGATCGCTCGATCCGCACCGCCTGGACGCCGGGCCACGCCTCGCATCACCTCAGCTATTTCGACGAACGGACCGGGATCGGCTACACCGGCGACGTGGTGGGGGAACAGCACCCCGGCAGCACCCTCCCGATCCCGGTCACCCCACCACCCGATATCGACGTGGAGGAGATGCGGACCAGCGGGGCCAGGATCCTCGACTGGCGCCCCGAGCGCCTCTTCGTCACCCACTTCGGTGTGGTCGAGGCCCCCGAGTCATTCATCGCCGAGCATGAGGCCCGACTGGTCGACTGGAGCGAGAAGACCAGACTGTCGCTCGACCAGCCCGGCTCGGACGAGGATCGCGCCGAGCGGTTCGCCGACCAGGAGTACCCGCCGCTGATCGCCCAGCTGCCGGAAGTGGCGGCCGGCTACCTGCGGCGGGAGATCCTGACGGGGAACTGGGTGGGACTGGCCCGCTACTGGCGCAAACGGCTCGAGAGCTGAGTCACTTGGCAAAGGGCCTGCCCCCTGGGATCCACCCAAACCCGGTCATGATTTTGTCGAACACCGCGCCGGGGCCCTTCGACGTTCAGAGGGAGCGACTGGTGGCCGTCGGCCGTCACTCCAGGCAGCAGTCCACTGGGCAGATGTCGTGACCCGGCCCGAGCGAGCCCAGCGCGGGGCGGTGGGGACACCCGGTAGTCCGTTCGGCGATCAGGTCCGCCAGCGTCCCGACGAACCTCGGATCGGTCCCCACGGTGGGGGCCCGCTCGAAACCGAGGCCCAACTCTTCGGCGATGGCCTTGGCCTCGACCTCGAGATCATATAGTACCTCCATGTGATCGGACAGGAACCCGATCGGCTGGAGCACGACGTCCGTCACCCCGTTCGCGGCCAGTTCCCGGAGACGATCTCCGATGTCGGGCTCGAGCCACGGCACCGACGGCGGGCCGCTCCGGCTCTGGTAGGCCACGCTCCACCGGCGGACGCCGGCGGACGCGGCTACCAGAGATGCCGCCTCCTGTAACTGAGCCTGGTAGCCGCTCTGCCGTGCCATCGTCACCGGAACGCTGTGGGCGGTGAACTCGACCTGGACGGTCTCCCGGCGGTCGGGAGGAATCCGGGCCAACGTCGCCTCGAGCAGCGCCGCTTGGGCCGCCACGAAGCCGGGGTGATTGAAGAAGACCCGCAGCTTGTCGAACTCCGGTGCTCCGGGCCCCACCGCCTCAAGGGCGCGGAGGATGTCCTCCCGATACTGCCGGCAGCCCGAGTAACAGCTGAACGCCGAGGTTACCAGCACGATGGCCCGTCCGATGCCAGCGTCCCGCATCCGCCTGATCGTGTCTTCCAGGAATGGGTGCCAGTTCCGGTTGCCCAGGTAGACCGGCAGCGGCTGGCCTCGAGCGGCAAGTTCCGCGGCGAGGGCGGCCACCAGAGCGCGGTTCTGCTGGTTGATCGGGCTGACGCCGCCCACCTGGTGATAGTGCTCAGCGACCTCCAGCAGTCGCTGTCGGGGCACCCTGCGGCCCCGGGTGGCGTTCTCCAGGAAAGGCAGGACGTGATCCGCGCCTTCCGGTCCTCCGTATGACGCAACCAGCACGGCGTCGTAACAACGCGCGGCGTCGTCGAACAGCGGTGCGCCAGGGCGATTCCCTCCCCCGATGCTCATGGCCAACCTCTCCCCTCGGCCTCGACCTCCAGCGCATGGGCGAAGGCCCTGAAGGTCAGGTCGAGCTCCTCGGCCCCGTGAGCCGAAGACAGAAAGGCGGCCTCGAACTGGGACGGGACCCAATACACCCCGGCTTCGAGGAGCTGACGAAACACCCGGGCAAACCGTGCGGTATTTGCGGTCTGGGCACTTTCCCAGTCGGTGATCGGTCGATCCGCGAAGAAAACGGTCAGCATGGTCCCGACCCTCTGGACCTGGACGGGAATCCCCGCCGCGGCCGCGGCCCGGGTCACGCCGCCCGCGAGGGTCCGAGCCATCGCCGCGATCCTGTCCCAGGCTCCCGGTCGCCCCAGTTCCCCCAACGTGGCGAGCCCCGCCGCCATGGCGAGTGGATTGCCGGACAGGGTGCCGGCCTGGTAGACCGGCCCCTCCGGCGCGACGAGGGCCATGATCTCCT
>CAYINH010000179.1:0-5854 GCA_964364615.1 uncultured Gemmatimonadaceae bacterium | reverse complement strand
CCCGAGCGAGCCGCCGCTCCCCGGGTCTCCCCCTCCGCCTTCACCACCGCCGCCACCTGTTCCGGCGCCGGATCCCCCATGCCGTCCGTACCACCTCGCCGCACCCCGGCGAGATGCACCTCGGATACCCCCGTCAACGCCACCAGTTGTGCGACGTGATCGCCCCGGACCCCGCCGCCGGCCATCACCCTGATCCGGTCCCCCGCGCGATCCACCAGTTGGCGGAGGATCTCGACGCCCTCCAGGGCGCGACCCGGTCCCCCGGCGGTGAGGACCCGGGTGACCCCCAGTCCGATCAACTGCTCCATCGCCTCGATCGGATCTGCCAACTCATCGAAGGCACGGTGAAAGGTGACGGGGAACGATCCCGCCGCATCGACCAACTCGCCGGTTGCCGGCTCATCCACCCGACCGGCCGCGGTCAGGACGCCGGTGACCACGCCGTCCGCTCCAGCCAGGTGCAGGGCGTGAATCTCCTTCCGGCAGCGGCTCAGCTCCTCCGGAGAAAAACAGAAGGAGCCCGGCCGAGGCCGGACCATCGCGAACACCGGTACTCCGACTTCCCCCTTGAGCCGCCGGATCCACTGGGGAGCGGGGCTCAACCCGCCGACCGATAGATCTCGACAGAGCTCGAGCCGGTCGGCCCCGGCGAGCACCGCGGCGAGCCCCGCCGCCACGGAGTCGACGGCGGCCTCGACCAGAACCCGGGGCATCGCGGGACCGGGATCTCGTCGCAGGGTGGTGGTCGGCGGCACCGGCATCTCCCTCTGGGGTTGAGGAGTGCTGCTGGGTTGGTGATGCAGATCGCTGGAGGCTGAAGCCTCGTTGGAAGGTGCGCCGGTCGCGCGGTGCGGTCAAACCAGCTCCCCTAGGCCGGGGGCCGGGAGTTGGCTAGAATGCCAGGATGACCCACACCGCCGCTCCCACCACACCAATGAACGCCTCCCAGCCGATCCGGCCGGTGTTTGATCAGGAACTCGCCCCGGACGCCTTCTCACGGGTGATTCACGGCATGACCGGCTCCGAAGTCCTCAGGATCGCGGCCGAAGTCCGCCAGCTCATGGCCGACGGCCGCCCGGTCTGCAATCTGACCGTGGGCGATTTTGACCCGGGCCAGTTTCCGATTCCCGGGGAACTGGCCCAGGCGCTGGTGGCGGCGATCCAGGACGGGCAGACGAACTATCCGCCCTCGGACGGGGTGCTGGATTTGCGTCGGGCCATCGTCGAGTTCGCCGCCCGGGAACAGGGTGTGGAGTTCCCGCTCGAATCGGTGCTGGTGGCCTCCGGGGTCAGGCCGCTGCTCTACGCCGCCTGCCGGACGGTGCTCAACCCGGAGGATGCCCTGGTCTATGGGGTCCCGTCCTGGAATACCAATCACTACGGCTGGCTCACCGAGGCCCGGAACGTCCCGGTCGAAACCCGCCCGGAAGATGGCTTCCACCCGACCCTCGACAGCCTGGCGCCGCACCTGCGCTCGGCGGCGCTGATCGCGCTCTGCTCCCCGGGGAACCCCACCGGGACGATGATGCCCGGAGAGGAACTGGAACGGATCACCGCCGCGGTGGTGGAGGAGAACCTCCGTCGGCGTGAGGCCGGTCAGCGGGCGCTCTTCCTGCTCTGGGACCAGGTCTATGGCGGACTGGTGCACGGGGACGTCCAGCACGATCATCCGGTCCGGCTGGTGCCTGAGTCGGCCCCCTGGGTCATTGCCCTGGACGGCATCTCCAAGGTCTTCGCCGCCACCGGCCTCCGGGTGGGCTGGTCGATCGCCGCGCCGGCGATCACCGCCCGGATGGGTGACTTCCTGGGCCATGTCGGCGCCTGGGCTCCCAAGCCGGAACAGGTCGCCACCGCCAGCTTTCTCCGGAACACCGATGCGGTGGCGCGCTTCCGCCGCCAGATGGATCAGGGCATCCGGGCCCGGGTCACGGCCCTGGCCGACGGGTTCGCGGCGATGCGCCTCGACGGGCTCCCGGTCGACCTGGTCCAGCCCCAAGGGGCCATCTATCTCTCGCTCCAGCTCAGGCTGATCGGGGGTGCCTGCGACGGCCGCGCCATCGGGTCCAATGACCAGCTGCGTTGCCTGCTGCTCCACGAGGCCGGGTTCGCGGTGGTGCCGTTCCAGGCGTTCGGGCTGCCGGAGGACACCGGCTGGTTCCGGCTGAGTGTCGGCGCCGTGTCGCTGGAGGACATCGCAGCGGCTCTTCCCCGGATTCGCGCCCTGCTGGCGCGCTGTACCGTCCCAGCCACCTGAGCCGACTCCCCATGCATCTGCTCGTCACGGGCGGCGCCGGATACGTCGGCAGCCACACCGTGCTCGTCCTGCTGGAGGCCGGGCACCAGGTCACCGTGGTGGACAACCTCTCCAACGGCTCCCGGGAGGCCCTCCGGCGGGTCGAGGCGTTGACCGGCTGTCCGATCACCTTCCGGCAGGTTGACCTGCTCGATCGGCCCGGGCTCGACGCGGTCTTCCGGGAACGGCCGGTCGACGCGGTGCTCCACTTTGCCGGCCTCAAGGCGGTCGGCGAGTCGGTGGCGCAACCGATCCGCTACTTCCACAACAACGTCACCGGCACCATCACCCTGTGCCAGGTGATGACTGATCACGGGGTCCGCACCCTGGTCTTCAGTTCCTCCGCCACGGTGTACGGTAACCCGCACGCCGTGCCCATCACCGAGGAGTTCCCCCTCTCGGCCACCAATCCCTACGGGCGTTCGAAGCTTGTCATCGAGGGGATGTTGCAGGACCTGGCGGTGGCCGATCCCGCCTGGCGAATCGGGATCCTCCGGTACTTCAATCCGGTCGGGGCCCACCCCAGCGGGCAGATTGGGGAGGATCCGGCCGGGGTCCCCAACAACCTGGTCCCCTACCTGGCCCAAGTGGCGGTGGGCCGACTGGCCGAACTCCAGGTGTTCGGCGGGGACTATCCCACCCTGGACGGGACCGGGGTGCGCGACTACCTCCACGTGATGGATCTCGCCGAGGGACACCTCAGTGCCATGGCGCACCTGAGCGAGGCCCCCGGGGTTCTGGTCTGCAACCTCGGCACCGGTCGCGGCTTCAGCGTGCTGGAAATGGTCTCGGCGTTCGCCGCCGCCGCTGGTCGTCCGGTGCCCTACCAGATCGGTCCCCGGCGGCCGGGGGACGTGGCCGCCTGCTGGGCCGATCCGACCCTGGCCCGCACCCTGCTGCGCTGGGAAGCCCGTCGCGGGCTGGACGAGATGTGTGCCGATACCTGGCGGTGGCAGCAGCAGAATCCCGAGGGGTATCCGCCCGAGCTGGGGTAGATTCCAGGATCACATTTCGGAAGGTACTCCAATGGACCGCCTCCCCGTCGCGTCCGTCCAGTCCTTCATTCCCCCGGTCAAGACCTTGGAGGACTTCCAGGCGTCCTGGCCGAGGGGAATCCCAACCAGGAGATGATGGTGATCGGGAAACTGAACCTGAAGACCATCGTGAAGAGCCGTTCCGGCGGGACCGTGCTGCCACTGCTGGACTCCCATCGGTCGACCCGGATCGCCGCCCAGACGGAGCTGGTCCGCCTGTGACCGCCGGCAGGCCGTGGCTCCTCCGCCCAGCCCGGTCCAGCGACATCGCCGGCATCATCGAGGTCGGTCAGGAGGTGTATCCGACCACTCGGCCCTGGCGCCCGGAACAGCTCGAGAGCCACCAGACGGTGTTCCCGGAGGGCCAGCTCATCGCGGTCGATCCTGGTTCCGGTCGGATCGTTGGTGCGGCGGCCAGTCTGATCGTCCGCTGGGATGACTACAACATGCAGAGCACCTGGCGGGACATGACCGGCGGTGGGTTCTTCGCCAATCACGATCCCGTGACGGGCCGGACCCTGTATGGGGCCGAGATCATGGTCCGCCCCTCGCTCCAGGGGCAGGGCGTCGGGCGGACCATCTACCTGGGGCGGAATGAGCTGGTGCGGGCCCTCAAGCTGCTCCGGATCCGGGCCGGGGCGCGGCTCCGCGGATACTCGGAGTACGCCGACCGGATGTCGCCCGAGGAGTACGCGGAGCGGGTGGTCAGGGGGGAGATCTGGGATCCCACGCTTTCGTTCCAGCTGCGCCATGGATTCACCGTTCTCGACGTGGTGCCCGGCTACCTGCGGAACGATCCGGACAGCCTCGGCCACGCCGCAGTCATCGAATGGATCAACCCGCTGGTGGCGACCGAGGCGGACTACGGTCATGGGAACCCGAGGTACACCCCGTCGGTCGATAAAAATAGAAATGTGGTATAGCAGACAATAATTGTTGTATCTTGGATCATGCCCACGCCCCGTCGCCCAGGCCGCCCCAAGGCCCCGCTCCCGGCCGTCCACGACCTCCTCACCCGGCAAGCCCGCCGACTGATCGACCAGGCCCACCTCGGCAACCTCCGGGAAGCCGCGGCCCATGCCGGCCTGCCCTATGGAACGGTGCGTGATCTGTACCTCGGGCCCTCACTGCGCCCCTCCGCGGAGACGCTGCACGCGATGGCGACGGCGTACGGGTTGTCGCTCGACTGGTTCCTGAACGAGGCCTCGTCCGAGGAACCGGTGCTGGCGATTGTCGCGACGCTGCCACCGGACCCGGAGTTCCGCCGCGGCCGGCTGGGTCGCCAGTTCTCGATCCCGCTCGCCGCCTGGCCGCTCGCCCGTCTGGTTCTCCGACTCGAACGAGCCTTCGGTCAGCGACCGCCGCTGGCGCTCCGCGCGCTGATCGGCCCAGTCCGAGAGCCGGAGGCCATCCGGCAGCAGATCGTGATCTTCCTGATCGGGCCGCTGCTCGACGCGCAGCGGGTGGGACTGGCAACGGTTCTGGGAGCGGAGCCGCCGTATCCGGGGACCCATCGGGTGACGGAGGGACAGCAGGCCGCCTGGATCACCACCCTGCGGCAATTGGGAGAATTCTGGGAATCGGTGCTCGACCATCTGATCGCCGAGGACGGCGGTCGCGGATAGCGCGCTACTCGTCGCCCGGCATCGGCAGGTGCACCAGCCAGGCGGTGACCAGCAGCAGGATGGTTCCCAGGCCGAGCTCCAGCAGACTCGACCGGGTGATGCGTCGGGCTCCTGCCTCAGTGCCGAGGACCGGCTTCAGCACCTTCCAGTTGTAGGCCCCTGTCCCGGCCACCGCGCCGAGCAGCAGGAGCTTGAGGCTGAGGGTCCGGCCGTAGCCCGAGCTCCACAGGGCCGACACCGACCAGTCGAGATAGCGCCCCGCCAGGATCACGCCGGCCAGGCCGAGCATCGTGACGCCGGTCAGGGCCATGGGCGAGAAGGCGTGGACCATTGCCGCTACTCGGTGGCCCCGGCTGGCCGGCTCCAGGGGCCGCACAGCCACAAAGCCCGCGATCAGCATCACGGCGAGCGAGCCCAGCCAGACACCCGACCCGAGCACATGCATGACGTCCAGCGGGTATCCCCAGATCCCGGCGCGCTCCGCCGCGGTGGCGTGGCCGGTCAGCGGTGTGGCCAGGGCGACCGTGGTGGCGCCGACGAACGCCATCAGCCAACCGGCCCGATGGGCTCCCGCGGCCGCGAATCCTGCCAGCGCCAGACCGGCGGCCAGCATCTGGCTGGTCCATCCCTTTCCCCAGGCGGTGCTCCCGATCACGGTGGTCACCAGCTCCCGGGTGATCGGCTCGTCCGGCTCGACGAAGCTCCCCGCCTGGGCGTACAGTTTCACCCCCAGAATCGTGAGGAGCGCCAGGGCCGCCCACAGCCCGGCTCGGGCCGCCCGGCGGTCGGCCTCTTCGACGACCTCGCTGCCGGCGCTCACCAGCGTCCGCCGGATCCCGGCCCGGAAACCGCAGGCGCCCAATACGACGAGGGTCGCCAGATAGCCGACCCACCGGGCGGCG
>CAYINH010000178.1:0-5875 GCA_964364615.1 uncultured Gemmatimonadaceae bacterium | reverse complement strand
GTACTGGGTGTGATGTCTGTGACGGTGCGGTGCGACCGGGGCGGATCACCAGGAGGGCGCCTCGCGCGAGCTAACTCGATTCCTCACAACGCGTTCCGAACCGGAACATCGGCCCCATTCCCCTCGCGCTCTGGCGGTCGGCGCGGTAGCTTGGCAAAAGGGTGGGCACCACGCCCGACCAACACAGACCGCCGCATGCCTGTTCCGCCAAGGCCCCACCCCCGGCTGGAGGCATCATGGACGTTACGATCACCGCCTGGCTCTCCTCCATCAGCGACTTCATGTTCCGGACGTGTGCCATCCTGCTCGTGGTCCTCAACGTCGGGGCGATTGGACTGGTGGCTTCCACCAAGAGTCGGGCGTTGGTCCAGCGATGGACCTCCCCCTGGCTGGCGGTCAACCTCCTCCTGCTCGGCGCAGGGGCCGGGGTCCCGCTGATGGCCGCGATCGCCAAGGCCGCGGTCCGGGCCGTGTCCAGCAGTCCCCCGGTGACGGTGCAGATCGACCGGAATTGACGGCTTCGGTGGGGCAAGGCGAACGGCGCGAGCCAGCGGCCCGCCGTCCGAGTTTCCTTGGGGTCACGATCTTCCTCAATGGACCCCTGGCGCCACTCCTCCCCGCGGCCTACGAGCCGGTGCTGATGGCCACCGGGCGGGTCTATCTGCCGCTGCTCGTGGCGCTGGTCGGCATCGCCGGAATCCTGTAGGTCGAGTTCCTGAACTACCACCTCTACCAGGCGGCGTTCGCGCATCCGCGTTTCGAGCCGGCCCGACGGTTGGCCCTGGTGCGACGCACCGTATTCCTGGGGCGCACTCCGTGATTGTTCTTCTTCGCGGCGATCGGTATGGCCGTGCCGCTCTCGACCCAGGTGCTTGGCATGACCACGCTGGCGATGGTCGTCACGGGCATCTTCGTCGCCCTCCGCAGCGGGATGAGGCGCCGGGAGCTGCGGCAGGGGGAAGCCCGGGCTCACCCCCCCAGTTTCTCTCGGGCCACCCGGCGGGCGTAGGCGGCCGGCGGGTTGTGCCCCCCCTCCGCCAGCTGGTAAGCCTGCTGGTAGAGCTCCCGCGCCCGGTCGGCCTGCCCCAGACGCTCGTACGACAGGGCCAGGAGGCAGTGCAGGAAGGCATCGCGCTGATTGCCCTGGATCGCCAGCGCCCCCGTGATCAGTTGCTCCGCCCTGTCCACCTCGCCGGTGTAGAGCGCCACGTAACCGGCCAGGTACGGGAAATACCGCTCCTGATCGGCGGCCAACGCCGGGTCGGCATCCAGGATCCGTCGCGCTTCGGCCACCTGCCGCTCCGCCTCGACCCGATCTCCTCGACGGGCGGCGATCCGGCCGAGCGCGTGGGCCAGGCGGTAATCCCAGAGGCTCTTGGGGTGAGTCCGCGGTTCGGGCTCCCGGTTGCCGAACTGGTACCCCAACCGATACATCCGCTCGGCCGTGTCGATGTCACCCGCGTCGATGCAGATCCGGGCGCTCTCGTTGGCCATCTCGCCCTCCTGGTAGAAGGCGTTCTGGGGCTCTGCGCCCTCGCGGGTCTTCCAGTAGTCGATCACCATCTGGTGATATCTGACCGCATTGGTACAGTCCGCCGCAAAGCCGTACGACATCGCCATCCGCCGGTGGGCCGCCGCTCGGGCCGCCGGGTCCGGTGCCTCATCAACTTGAGCCTGCCAGATCGCACGAGCCTCGACGTGCCGGCCCTCGCCATCCAGCCGGGTGGCCTGCTGTCGGGCCTCGCGGGCCGGCGACGGCTGGCCGGTCGGGGCCTGGGCGTGGAGTGGGGCGGGGAGGATCGTCAGCCCCGCGGTCAGGAAGAGGAAGCCGGACTTCATGGTGGGCACTCCGTGGTAGGTTGTCGAGGGAATATAGTGTCGCCCGGAAGACTATATTCCTCACCCAAGCGCACTTTACTCTCACCGTCGACGGTTGAAGCCCAATGGATGCTACGCTCTACTTTGAATCCCACCACCATCAGGTCCGCGAAATGGTTGCCGATTTTGCCCGGGAGCATGTCGCTCCCAAGGCCAGGGAGCTCGACCGGAGCCAGACCTTCCCGTGGGACAACATCAAGGCGATGGGCGACCTGGGCCTCCTCGGGGTGCCGTGGTCCGAAGAACTCGGCGGCGCCGGGATGGACGAGATCTCCTATTACATCACCATTCATGAACTCGCCAAGGTGGATGCCTCGCACGGCCTGACCGTCAGCGCCCACACCAACCTCGGGACCTCTCCGATCGTGATGTTCGGCACCGAGGCCCAGAAGCAGGCCTTCGTCCCCCTCCTCGCCAGTGGGAAGGTCATGGGTGGGTTCGGGCTTACCGAGCCTGGAGCGGGCAGCGACGCCGGGGGCACCGCCACGACCGCCGTCGACAAGGGTGACCACTACGTCATCAACGGCAGCAAGAACTTCATCACCCACGGCGGGGTCGGGGAGATCTTCTCGGTGACCGCCCGGACCACTCCCGGGTCCGGGAGCCGCGGGATCACCAGCTTCATCGTCACCAAGGACACCTGCGATCTCGGGATCTGTGCCAAGGTCGGCGTCGGCCATGTGGCCGAGCTGCTCAAGACCAGTGGCTTCCGGGGCGGCAAGAAGGAGGACAAGATGGGGTGGCGGGCCTCCGACACCCGCGAACTGATCTTCGAGGACGCAATCGTTCCCAAGGAGAACGTCCTCGGCGCTGTGGGTGACGGGTTCGCCAACTTCCTGAAGACGCTCGATGCCGGGCGGATCGGTATCGCCGCCTTGTCCCTGGGGATCGCCGAGGGGGCCTATCAGGAGGCGCTTCAGTACGCGGCGGCCCGGAGGCAGTTCGGCCGGCCCATCGCCTCGTTCCAGGGGATCAGCTTTGCCCTGGCCGACATGGCCACCGAGATCGAGGCCGGGACCCATCTGCTGTATACCGCCGCCCGGCTCAAGCAGGCCGGCAAGCCGTTCAAGAAGGAGGCGGCCATGGCCAAGCTCTTCTGTTCCGAGCTGGCGATGCGGGCCACCACCAAGGCCGTCCAAGTGCTCGGGGGCTACGGTTACACCACCGATTATCCGGTCGAGCGGATGATGCGGGACGCCAAGGTGTGTGAAATCGGGGAAGGGACCAGCGAGATCCAGCGGATCGTCATCGCCCGCGAGATCCTGGCCGGCCTGATGGCCCCCCGGGAGGTCGCGGTTTCGTGACACAGATCACACCATTGCTCTAACTCACTGTAATACCTAGATTTGCGGGATGCAGTCTCAGGTGGATACTCATCTCGCCACAGGCCGCTCCCCGCTGGGGAGGTGCTTGTTCACGTGGCTGCTACAATTTGGCAAGCTGTTTGAGCGCCGCCGAATCACCACCCGACCTTTCCCACCGTCACCGAGTCAGTCCTCCGGTATGACCCTGCCCAGTCGCCTGCCGGAAGTGGAGGGCCCGACCAGCCCCGCTTCCCGCATGGGATTCGCCGGCGGGATACCGCGAGGACTGGCTCACCAGGGGGAGGGCCCCATCGGGGGCGCCGGGCCGAGTGGATTCGGGCGTTTCCTCACGACAACGTTCGGAGATCACATTGAAGCGCGAGATCCTTATTCAGGGTGGGCCTCGCGAGACCCGGGTCGCCATTCTGGAAGACGACCGTCTCGTCGAGTTGCTGGTGGACCGCCTGGATCACCGGCGGATCCTGGGAGATATCTACCTCGGACGGGTCGAGGCGGTCCTGCCGGGCCTCCAGGCCGCGTTCGTCGATATCGGACTCGAGAAGAGCGCATTCCTTCACGCGTCTGACCTCCTCGAGCCGGACGAGGACGAGGAGGAGGACGAGGACCCCGAGATCCCCGACGCCGACGAAGCGGCCGAGGCCCTTGAAGCCGTCGCCGAGGGCAAGGGGAAGCCGTCCGGGCCGCCTGGTGGCGGCAACGGCCGCCGCCAGCGTGAACCGTCCCGCCGGGCCATTCCCGCGATCGAAGAGATCCTCAAGAAAGGGCAGACCCTCCCTGTGCAGGTCACCAAGGAGCCCATCAACACCAAGGGCTCCCGCGTCACCGCGCAGATCTCCCTCCCTGGACGGTTTCTGGTCTACATGCCCTACGCCTCCAAGGTGGGGGTCAGCCGGAAGATCGAGTCGCGCGAACAGCGCAGCCGGCTTCGGGAGATGGTGTCGGGCATGCTCCCCGAGGATTCGGGTGGGGTGATCATCCGGACGGTGGCCGAGGGGGTCACCGAGGACCACTTCCGTCGGGAGATCGAGTCCCTGATGGGGCAGTGGAAGAAGGTCAAGCGGAAGCAGACCTATGTCCGGAAGGCGCCAGCGGTCCTGCTCCGGGAGACCTCGCTGACCCGGAGCCTGGTGCGCGACGTCTTCAGCGACAAAGTCGACGCGCTCTGGGTCGACTCCCTCGAGATCTACCACGAAGTCGAGCAATATCTGGAGCAGATGGACCCCGACCTGATGGAGCGGGTGCACCATTACCAGGAGCCGACCCCGCTGTTCGACCGGTTCGACGTCGAAACCGAGATCAAGAGCCTGTTCCGGGCCCGGGTCGACCTCCCGACCGGGGGCTCGCTGATCATCCAGCCGACCGAGGCCCTCGTCTCGATCGACGTGAACACCGGGCGCTACACGGGCAAACGCGATCCCGAGAAGACCATCCTCAAGACCAACCGGGAGGCCGCCCGGGAGATCGCCCGGCAGCTCCGGCTTCGGGACCTCGGTGGCATCATCGTGGCGGACTTCATCGACATGGAAACCCGGTCCAGCCGGGAGAAGGTCCTCCAGGAGCTCCGCCATCACCTGTCCCGGGACCGGGCCAGAACCAAGACCCTCGGGGTCTCCGACATGGGTCTGATCGAGATGACCCGCCAGCGGATCCGGCCCTCGCTGTACGCCTCGATGACCGCCGACTGTCCCACCTGCCTCGGGACCGGACGGGTCTTCACTCCCGAGGTCGTAGCCCGGCGCCTGGAGCGGTCGCTCAACCGGGTGGCGCACGAGAAACGGGAGCGTCAGGTGGCCGTCCGGGTCCATCCCGAGGTGGCGCTCTACCTCCTGGAGGAGGAGCCCAAGCTGTTGGCAGGATTGGGGAAAGCCACCGGGCTGACGCTCGACATCCGGGACGACCCGATGATGCACCTGGACGAATTCAGGCTGATGAGCCAGCCGGCGGGCCGGGACGTGACCGAGCTGTACGCGGTGGCCTAGCCTTGGGGTTGCCCTAACCGGCTGCCCGCGCTAAGTTTAGCGGCTCTGTGTCAGGCAGGGGCGCCTGACCGATATTCAAGGAACTCGGACGATGTACGCGATTTTCAAGGCCCAAGGCAAGCAGTGGAAGGCCGAAAAGGGCGTGACGCTGCAGCTCCCGCGGATGGAGGTCGAGCCCGGGGCGACGGTCACGTTCGATGAGGTCCTGCTGACCTCCGACGGCGACAAGATTGTGGCCGGCACCCCGACGATCAAGGGCGCCAAGGTCACCGCTGAGGTGCTGGGTCAGACCAAGGGCGAGAAGATCTACGTCTTCAAGTTCAAGCGGCGGAAGAACTACCGGCGGAAGACCGGCCACCGCTCCAAGTTCACCGAGGTTCGGATTACCGGCCTCAAGCTGGCCTGAGGATCAGATGGCACATAAAAAGGGCGTAGGCTCCAGTCGGAACGGGCGCGACAGCAATCCGCAGTTCCTCGGAGTCCAGAAATACGGTGGGGAGCAGGTCCGGGCCGGGAACATCATCGTTCGCCAGCGCGGTACCAAGTTCCACCCGGGAAACAACGTCGGCCGCGGGAACGATGACACTCTGTTCGCCTTGATCGACGGCGTGGTCAAGTTCGAGCACAAGGACAAGCGGCGGAAGAAGATCTCGGTTTACCCGGCCGTGGGGGGGGGGGCGGGGGCGCCCCCCC
>CAYINH010000177.1:0-5887 GCA_964364615.1 uncultured Gemmatimonadaceae bacterium | reverse complement strand
GGCGGCGGTCGAACGGAGTCTCCCCTCCTGTGCTGCCCGGCTGGCGCGGCTGCGCCGCGCCGCCCGGGACCGGCTGGGCGGCAGCGGACTTCCCGGGACCACCACCGGGGCGGTCTTCGCCGCCGATCTGCTCTGCTGGCTGACCTCCCGCTTTCCCGGGCAGCTCACGATTGACTGGCCCAACTTCGAGGAGCCGGACCGGCTGGATCCGGTCCTGCGACATGCCCTCTCCCGGGCCGAGCAGGACGCGTTCGATGGTGGGCTGCTGTCGACCCGAGACTGGGTTCGCATCGCGGCTGGTCCCCCGGCTGGGGAACTCTCGTGGCTCTGTGCCCAACGTCCCTCTGCGGATTCCGCCGGACGACTCTGGGCGCATCAGCTGGATGCCCTGGAACTCCCGGTCCGATGGCGACTGACAAAGGCCCACGGGTCGGTGACGACGCTGCGCTGGAACCAGGCCCCGATGGCGAGCCGGGGGATCGGGTTGCGCCGGACCTCGGGGGCGCCGACTCGGTGGATTGGTCAGCCGCTGGAGGACCTGGTGCTGCTGACACCGGAGGTGGCCACCGCGGCGATCGGAGTCTCCCGGGCGGCCCTTGCGATGCGAGGGAGAGAGGTGCACGCAATCACCGCCGCCAACCCTGACGAGGTCTACCTGGCTGATCTGGGGGAGGGGGTGTCGGCGGTGATCATGGGTGCCCGGCTCGATGCCCGGATGAGTCTGGAGGCCAACTACGGATATGTCCTGTTCGGCAACGGCGTCCCGATCGGGTACGGGGGGGTGACTCCGCTTTTTCACCAGGCGAATACAGGGCTTCACATCTTCTCCGCGTTCCGGGGTGGCGAGGCGGGAGCGATCTACCTGCAACTGCTCCGGGCGTTCCGCACCCTGTTCGGTGTCTCCCTCTTTCTGCTCAATCCCATCCAGGTGGGCGAGGAAAACGAGGAGGCGCTCGCGAGTGGAGCCTTCTGGTTCTACCACCGCCTGGGCTTCCGGCCGGTCGACCCGGGTCTCCGGGCCCTGGCCGGTACCGAGCTGGGTCGCCGCCGGACGAACCCTCGATACCGGACCGACCGGGCCGCCCTGGTCCGGCTGGGCGAAGGAGATCTGGTGCTGAGTCTGCCCGGCACTCCGCACCGGTTGTTCCAGGAACGGTGGCTTCACGAGCTGAGTTTGGCGGTCACCCGCTCCCTGGCCACCGGCGATGGGCCCCGCCGGAACCGGATCCGACAGCTGACCACGCATCTTGCCTCAGCGCTCGGTGTCAGGTCGCGGGCCCGCTGGAAGCCGGAGGAACGCGACGCGTTCACCCAGCTGGCCCCGCTGCTCTCCCTGCTCGACCTGAAGACCTGGCCAGCGAGTCATCGGCGCGCCCTGATCGGAATCATCCGTGCCAAGGGCGCCCCGCAGGAACGGGGATTCGTCTCCGCCTGTCAGCGGTTTCCCCGACTTCGGGTTGAACTCGAAGCCCTGGCCCGACGGTCCCCCGACGCAGGGCGGACCTGATGCGGGTCATCACTCAGGCGGAGGTGCCGGGCCTGTTGTCGATGGCCTCTTGCATCGAGGTCATGGAGCGGACCTTTCGCGCACTGGCCGGTGGCCAGGTGGAGCAACCCCTGCGAACCGGCCTTCCCGTCAGGGAGCACGGCCTCTTCCTCGCCATGCCGGCGGCGCTGCCCCGGATCGGCGCGTTTGGACTCAAGGCCATCGCCGTCCTGCCCGAGAACGAAGGCACGGCATGGGACTCCCATCAGGGGGTCGTGGTTCTCTTTGGTCCCGGGCCGCAGGCCCTGGTGGCGGTGATCGAGGCCTCGTCGCTCACTGCGATCCGGACCGCAGCGGTCTCGGGGCTCGCGACCCGGCTGCTGGCCCGGGCCGACGCGGGTGATCTGGCAATGATCGGGACCGGGGTGGAAGCCCGGACCCATCTGGAGGCGATGGCGGCGGTTCGACCGCTCCGGCGGATTCGGGTCTGGAGTCGGTCGCCGCGGCGGTGCGAGGAGTACGCGGCCTGGGCCCGCGGGGTCGTGTCGGTGCCGGTGGAGGTGGCTCCGAGTGCGGAAGCGGCCGTCCGGGAGGCCGACCTGGTCTGCCTGGTCACCAGTGCCACCGTACCGGTGGTGCAGGGGGAGTGGTTCTCGCCGGGCGCCCACCTCAACGCCGTCGGCGCCCATCGTCCGGACAGTCGCGAAACCGACTCCGACACTGTGGCCCGGGCCCGGGTGTTCGTCGACTCCCGGGCGGCCGCCCTGGCCGAGGCTGGCGACCTGATGATCCCGATCGAGGAGGGGCGGATTACCGCCGGACACATCGTCGGCGAGCTGGGAGATCTGGTCACCGGGCGGATGCCGGGGCGACAGGACGACGCGGAGATCACCCTCTTCAAATCCCTGGGCCTGGCGGTGGAGGACATCGCGGCGGCCCACGCCGTCTGGCAGCGAGCGGAAGAGGTTGGTGCTGGCTCTGTCATCGATCTGGCTGGGACGCGCGACGGCCAATGAGCCGGATGCCGAGCTTTCTGAGCAACCGGTTCCGGGGCGACCCGTTGGCGGCACCCGCTCCGGCCGGCGCGGTGCGGCGGTATCACCGGTCGCTGGCGGACTATCGACCGACCCCGCTCCATTCCCTGCCGTTTCTCGCCGCAGAACTCGGAGTCGGCGCGGTCTACCTCAAGGATGAGGGGCCCCGGTTCGGGCTGGGTGCCTTCAAGTCGCTCGGGGCGTCATGGGCGCTGCACCGATTGCTGGAATCCGGGGTGACGACCGATGTGGTTTCCACCGCCTCCGCCGGCAACCATGGACGGGCCGTGGCCTGGGCCGCGCGCCGGCATGGCATTCAGGCCTTCATCTTTCTGCCCGCGGCCACCGAACTGGCGCGGATCGCGGCGGTGCGTTCGGAAGGGGCCGACGTGGTCCTGGTGAGGGGTAGCTATGACGACGCGGTGGACAGCTGCGCCCGTCGCAGCGGGGAGGCCGGCTGGCTGGTGGTGGCCGACGTGGGGTATCCGGGATACGAGAGCATCCCGCTGCTGGTGGCCGAGGGGTACTCCACGCTGATGCAGGAAGTCGACGAGACGATCGCGTTGCGGAGCATGCCGCGCCCGGATCTGGTCCTGGTTCAGGGTGGAGTCGGCTGCCTCGCGTCGGCGGTCGTTGGCCACTGTGCCAGGGTTTCCCCCCGTCTCCGGGTCGTCGTGGTGGAGCCGGCTGAGGCCGACTGCCTGATGGCCTCCGCCCGGTCCCTCAAGGGGACGGTGGAGGACTCGGCGGGAACTCAGCAGACCATCATGGGCGGTCTCAACTGCCGGCGTGGCTCCACCACCGCCTGGCCGGTGATCCGGGCGTCGGCTGATGGGTTTCTGACGATCACCGATGAGGCGGGTCGCGAGGCGATGGCTCGGCTGGCCCGAGGGCGGGGCGGGGAGCCGGAGATCTCGTCCGGGCCCTCGGGGGCGGCAGGGTTGGCGGGTCTGACCACCCTGTGCCGGGACCCCGCCATGGATGGGGCCCGCCGCCAACTCGGCCTGAGCTCCGGAACGACCGCCCTGATCATCAACACCGAGCGACAGTCGCTTCCTTGACCTGCGGCCTTCCGGCGGCTTTCCTCCGGTCCATCATGAGCGCCATTCCGCACCAGTTCAGACCCGACGAGGGCTTTGCCCAGGCGCTCGACGCGGCGGATCCCCTGGGTTCCCTGCGCCACGAATTTGCCATCCCGGCGGGGCCGGACGGTGCCCCGCTGGTCTACCTGCTGGGGAACTCCCTCGGACTCATGCCCCGCTCGGCCCGGGCCATCATCGAAGAGGAAACGGAGAACTGGGGACGGCTGGCGATCGACGGCCACTTCGTGGCGAGAGTGCCGTGGGCCAGCTATTCGGAGGCGATCAACCCGGCGCTGGCCCGGGTGGTCGGCGCCGAGCCGGATGAGGTGGTCGCGATGAACACCCTCACCGTCAACCTCCACCTGATGCTGGCCTCGTTCTACCAGCCAGACGGCCGACGGCGCAAGGTCCTGATGGAGGATCGCGCCTTCCCATCCGACCGATACGCGGTGGCGAGTCACCTGGCGCTGCGAGGGGTCGATCCCGCCGAGGCCATTCTGGTGGTCCGTCCGCGGGCGGGCGAGGAGACACTGCGGACCGAGGACATCGAGGCGCTGCTGGAGGAGCAGGGGCAGGAGATCGCCCTGGTGATGCTGGCCGGGGTGAACTACCTCACCGGGCAGTGGTTCGACCTGGGCAGGATCGCCGAAGCGGCCCATCGTCAGGGCTGCAAGGTCGGATACGATCTGGCCCACGCCGCGGGGAACGTCCCCTTGGCCCTGCACGATTGGGACGTCGACTTCGCGGTCTGGTGTACCTACAAGTACCTGAATGGGGGACCGGGTTCGATCGCGGGCGCGTTCATCCACCGCCGCCACGGATCCGACTCGTCGATTCCCCGGCTCACCGGCTGGTGGGGTCAGACCATGGCGGACCGGTTTGCCATGGGGCCGACCCATCACGCCGCCCAGGGGGCCGCCGGTTGGGAAGTGAGCAATCCCCCGATCCTGTCGCTGGCGCCGCTTCGGGCCTCGCTGGAACAGTTCGACCGGGTCGGGATGCCCGCGCTGCGGCAGAAGTCGGAGGCGCTGACCGGCTATCTGGCGGCCCTCCTGTCCGCGATTCCCGACCCGTCCTTCCAGCTGCTGACGCCGGGGGACCCGGGCGCTCGGGGCTGCCAGCTGTCGTTCCAGCTGCCCGGCCGGGGCCGTGAGTTGCACGACCGGCTCCGCGCGGTGGGGATCGTCCCGGACTACCGGGAGCCCGACGTGGTCCGCTTCGCGCCAACGCCGCTCTACAATACGTACACCGAGGCGTGGCGAGTGGGGCAGGCCGTCCGCGCGGTGCTGACTCCACCGGGGGCCTGATCCGATGGCGCTGTCCTACGCGGAGTACCTGGCCCTTCCGGAGTTGCTCCGGATGCAGCAACCCCGCTCCACCCCGCCGGAGCATGACGAGCTGCTGTTCATCGTCATTCACCAGGTCTACGAACTCTGGTTCAAGCTGGTCCTCCACGAGACCGACAAGCTCAACCGGGATCTGGCGGCGGCGGATCTGTTCGGTGCCATCGCGACGCTCAAGCGGATCCGGACGATCATGAAGACCCTGGTCGGGCAGCTCGACATACTGGAGACCATGACCCCGCTCAGCTTCGCCAGCTTTCGGGCTCGGCTGGAGACGGCCAGCGGGTTCCAGTCCTCGCAGTTCCGCGAGGTGGAGTTTGGCTACGGCTACAAGCGGGCCCATCTGGTGGGCCCCGAGTCTCCGATCACCGAAACCGCGGCGCTCGAGGCCCGGCTGCGCGCCCCGTCGGTCCCCGACCGGCTCAACCAGTTCCTCGCGACCCGGGGCCTCCGGGTTCCAGCGGAGTTGACCGGTCGGGATGTCACCGCCGCCACGGTCCCCTCGCCCGAGATGCAGGAGGAGCTCCTCCGCAGCTACCGGGACCAGCCGGAGCTGGTCATTCTGTTCGAGTCGCTGCTCGATCTGGACGAGGGGTTTCAGGAGTGGCGTTACCGGCACATCAAGCTGGTGGAACGCACCATCGGGGCCAAGCATGGCACCGGCGGTTCCACCGGGATGGCGTTCCTGAAGCAGTCGCTCTTCCATCCACTGTTTCCCGACCTGTGGGCCGTCCGCCACCGGATGTGACCATGGCCCTGTACGACATCACCCCCCTGGTTTCACCCCGACTGGCTGTCTGGCCGGGCGATACCGCTCCCCATCGTGAGGTGCTGCTCGATCTGGGCCAGGGTGACACTGTCACCCTCTCGACCCTCCATGCGACGGTACACCTGGGGGCCCACGCCGATGCGCCGAGTCATTATGTTGCCGGCGGTGCGTCC
>CAYINH010000176.1:0-5896 GCA_964364615.1 uncultured Gemmatimonadaceae bacterium | reverse complement strand
TCTCCCCGTCTCATCGACCACCGCCAACCGATCGACGTCGGGGTCCACCGCCAGGCCCAGGTCGGCGCGGTGCTCGCGGACCAGGGCTCCGAGGTCAGCGAGGTTCTCCGGGATCGGCTCCGGTTCCCGGGGAAACCGTCCATCCGCCTCCAGGCCGATCCCGACGACCTGGCACCCCAACCGTTCCAGCAGCGCCGGGATCAGCAGCCCTCCGGCACCGTGGACGCAATCGAGCGCCACCCGGAAGCGCCGGGCCCGGATCGCCTCCGCATCAATCCAGGGAAGGGCCAGCACCTGATCGAGGTGCCGGGCAATCGCATCGGGATCCTGACGAGCCAACCCCAGTCCATCCCACCCCATCCGGGCCGGTCCAGCCTCGGCGATGGCCCGGACCCGGCCGCCGGCCGCCGCGTCCAGGAAGATCCCGTCGGGGCCAATCAGCTTGAGGGCGTTCCACTCGACCGGATTGTGACTGGCGCTGAGCATCAGACCGGCGCCGGCGTGATGGAATTCCACCGCCAGCTGGGTCGTCGGGGTCGCGACGATCCCGAGATCGATCACGTCGCACCCCACCGACTGCAGGCCGGCCGTGGCGGCCGCCGCGAACATCGCCCCACTGGTGCGGGAGTCTCTCCCGATGACAACCAGCGGCTTCCCGCCCTCCCGGGCCCAGGCGCCGAGGGCGGCCGCGTGGCGGGTCACCAACTCCGGCGTCAGGTCAGTGCCGACGTGGCCCCGCATCCCGGAAACGCTGATCATCAGAGTATCGGACATGAGCTCCTGGGGCGCCTCGCTCAGGCGGTCCGGATCGGGAGACCGTGGAGATCACGAAACCCGCGCTGGAAGGCGCCAACCACTTCGCGATCAAACTGGGTTCCGGCATGACGCTCAATTTCCTTGAGGGCTTCCGCCGGAGTCCGGGTCTCGCGATAGGCACGGTTGGTCGTCATGGCGTCGAAGGCGTCCGCCACCGAGACGATCCGGGCCGGCAGCGGGATGGCATCGCCCTCCAGACCGTCCGGGAAACCGCTCCCATCGAGGTGCTCGTGATGCGAGCGGACAATCTGGAGCATGATCGGGTGGTCCCGCCGGAGCGGGGCCAGAATCTCCTCGCCCTCGGTCACGTGCCGCTGGACCTCCTTGAATTCGGCCTCGGTCAGAGCGCCCGGCTTGTTCAGGATCTCGTCGCGGGTCCCGATCTTCCCGATGTCATGCAGCTCACTCCCCAGCCTGACCTGCTCGAGCAGGTCCCCGGTAATCCCCAGCTGGACGGCGGTCTTGGTGGCGTAAATGGAGACCCGCTGCGAATGGCCCCTGGTGTAGATGTCCCGCGCTTCGAGCATCCGGACCGCCATCTGGATCTGCCCGAGGAACATCTCCTTGTTCCGCTGGGTCAGTTCGCGCAGCTGGGTCTCCAGGCGCTCCTGGTAGCTCTTCTGCAGCCAGCGGTTCTCCAGCACCAGCCGCCGCTTCTCCAGCGCACTCTGGACCCGGGCCCGGACCTCCTCCATCAGCACCGGCTTGGAGAGGTAGTCGGCGGCGCCCAGCTGGAACGACTTGACGGCCGTGTCCACGTCGGCGACCCCGGTCACCACCAGCACCACCGTGTCGGGGCAGCGGGACCTGACCTCGCGGACCAGGGTCAGCCCGTCCATCCCGGGCATGTACAGATCGGTAATGACGAGAGGGATCGAGCGATCGGCCATGAGCATCGCCAGGGCGGCCTCCCCCGACTCGGCCTCGATCGGCTCCATCCCCTGCGCCAGCAGCACCCGGCTCAGGGAACGGCGCACCAGCGGGTCGTCGTCGACGACCAGGCAGCGCGCCGAGCCCGGGGGCGCCTCCGGCGGGACCGGCTGGCGGAAGGGTGTGGTCACGCTGAGGAAGCTAAGCCCGGGGACCGTCCGGGCTCAATCGTACGACAGAGTCGGCTACTGTCTCACTTGGGTACCGGGCCCATCGGCCGGGCGTTCCCCCAGGCCGACTCATCGGACACCAGGCCCACGGTGGTCATCGCCTCCGAGACCCGTCCCCGAAGGGCGAGCCCCATTCCCATCGCCCCGGCCAGGTCCCCGCTCTGCCAGGCTGCGGCGGCGGCGTTCCAGGCCTCCGGCGCGGCAGCGTGGCTCGCCCGGGCGGCTTCCAGTTGTTCAGCCGTGGCCCCGGGCGGCAGGCGCTTCCCGGTGTACTGGTCGAGCTTGGCCTTCAGATCTCCGAGGTTCCGCTGCATCGCCTCGCTCAGGGTGTTCCAGGCCACGGTGAGTTCCTCCCGGGCCGCCGGCATCGCAGCCTTCAGGGCCTCGACCCGGGCCGGGACTGCCTTCGCCGCGTCGAGCGCCGTCGGGAACTCGCCGGCGGCAAGCTGATCCCGGGCAGCCGATACGGCCGCCGTCAGCGCGGCCAGACTGTCGGGGAGCACCTTGGCCGCCTCATCCTGCACCGAGGCGATCGCCGCGTCGGCCGCGGTGAGAGCCGATTCGGCTGCGCCGCGGGCGCTGCATCCCGCCGTGACGAGCACTATCGTCGCCGCCACGGCACTGGTCCATCGATTGGTACGCATGGGAACCTCATGGGTGAGGGAAAAAACCGCCCATTGTTTGATATCACCTCCGGCCGCCGTGCGCAACTGGCCGCGAGTCGGACCGACCGTGCGGCCCACCCGTCGATTCAGGGGTGCGCCGATCGGGAATCGGTCGCTGGCGGAGTCCGTCCGGGGCCGGTTACGTTCCTGCCATCCCTGACCCAGAAGCCCTATGACCCGTATCAATCCCGGCGACGATCAGCACGGCCTCGGCACCCGCGCCATCCACGCGGGCCAGGTCGAGGACCTCCTGGCCGGCGCCGTGATGCCCCCGATCTACCAGACCTCCACCTATGAGCAGGAGGGGCTGGGCAGGCACAAGGGCTACGAATACGCCCGGACCAGCAACCCCACCCGCCAGGTCCTGGAGCGGTGCGTGGCCAGCCTGGAGGGGGGGACGCACGGCTTTGCGTTCAGCTCCGGACTCGGGGCACTCGACACCCTGCTCAAGATCTTCCAGTCGGGCGACCACATCGTCTGCGGGGATGACATGTACGGCGGGTCCCATCGGCTGATGGAGCGGGTCTACCGCAAGCTGGGGCTCGACTTCTCCTGGGTGGACATGCGCGACATCCGGAACGTCGAGCGCGCGCTGAAGCCCAACACCAGGATGATCTACTGCGAGACCCCGACCAACCCGATGATGTTCCTGACTGACCTTCGGGCGGTGGGCGACCTGACCCAGGCCCACGGGATCGTCTTTGCGGTCGACAACACCTTTGCCACTCCGGTCTTCCAGCGTCCTCTCGAGATGGGCACCGACGTGGTGCTCCACAGCACCACCAAGTACCTCAACGGCCACAGCGACATGGTGGGCGGCCTCCTCATCACCAGTCGCGAGGACCTGGCCGAGAAGTTCGGGTTCCTCCAGAACGCGGCCGGCGCCGTGCCGGGTCCGATGGACTGCTGGCTGGCGCTCCGCGGGGTCAAGACGCTCCCCCTGCGGATGCGGCAACACGACGCCAGCGGCCGGATCGTGGCCGACTGGCTCAAGGACCACCCGCGGGTGCAGAAGCTCTACTACCCCGGACTGGTCGATCACCCGCAACACGACCTGGCCAAACGCCAGATGAGCGGGTTCGGCGGGATGATCTCCTTCGATGTGGGCGATCTGGAACTGGCCCGCCGGATCGTGGAGCGGGTCGAGATCTTCACCTTGGCCGAGTCGCTTGGGGGGGTGGAAAGCCTGATCGGGCACCCCGCCTCGATGACCCACGCGTCGATCCCCCAGGCCATGCGGGATGCCACCGGGCTGACCGACAGCCTGGTCCGACTCAGCATCGGGGTGGAAGAGGTGGGTGACCTGATTGAGGACCTGGACCAGGCGATGGGCGCCAGGTGATGCAGTTTGAAACACCCCAGCCTATCCTCCGTATGAGGAGGAAACCGTTCTCCGTGAGGGGTCCATGACCACATCGGTACCGGCGCCCCGCCCCCGGGTCGCCTTTCAGCAGATCGGCGCCGTCTCCTGGGAGCATCCCGCCGACCGCGCCGCACTCCAAGCCCTCCGCGCCGTCCCCGGGTTTGACGAGGTGGTCCGGAAAATCGTCTCCATTCTGGGCGGTGAACGCGGGATCCGGCTGCTGTTCCAGGGCAACTCGGTTCGCACCGGCCCGACTCAGTTTCCCGTGGCCCACGCGATGATGGTCGAGGTCGCCTCGACCTTCGACTGGCCCACCGTGCCCGAGCTCTACGTCTCGCAGACACCGGTCTTCAACGCCGGTGCCTATGGCGTCGATGACCCGTTCATCGTGGTCCACTCGGCGGCGCTCGAACTGCTGACCGAGAGCGAGCTCCGGGTGCTGCTGGCCCACGAGATGGGGCATGTGGTGAGCGGCCATTCGCTGTACCGGACCATCGCCGAGATTCTGCTGAACGTGAGCCTCGGGGTGCTGCCCTTCCTGGCCGGGATCGCGCTCCTCCCGGTCCGACTGGCCATCCTGGAGTGGTCCCGGAAGTCCGAACTCTCTTCCGACCGCGCCGGGCTGCTGGGTTCTCAGGACGTGCTCGCGTCGCAACAGCTGTTCATGAAGATGGCCGGCGGCACCCGCGGTCAGCATCCGGCAGGCCAGATGCACCTGGAGCCCTTCATGGCGCAGGCGAATGAGTACCTCACGACGAACGAGGGGCTCGACATCGTCTACAAGATCATCAATACCCTGGGTCTCACCCACCCGATGCATACCGTCCGCGCCGCCGAACTGCAGCAGTGGATGGCCAGCGGAGCGTACGACCGGATTCTCCGCGGCGAGTATACCCGGCGGGGAGACGAGTCCAAGTCTCGACCGCTCGGGGAGGACTTCCGGCAAGCCCGGTCTCACTACGCCAAGGAGGCGCAGGACGTGGCCAGCAAGGTCGCCGAGGCGGCCAGGCGGGCGGCCGAAAAGGCCGGCGAGGCATTTCGAAAGGCTCAGAATCGGTGAGGCGGATCCTGGTCGTCGGGTCTGGTGGGCGGGAACACGCGCTCTGCTGGGCCCTGCGCCGGGAGCAGCCCACGCTTGAACTCTGGTGCGCACCGGGCAACCCGGGCACCGAATCGCTGGCCACCAATCTCCCGGTTTCCACCAACGACTTCGTGGGCCTCGCCGACCAGGCCCGTCAGCTGGACATCGACCTCACCATCGTCGGTCCGGAGGCCCCGCTCGCCGCCGGGCTCGCGGACCATCTGCGGGCTCAGGGACACCGGGTGTTCGGCCCCCTGGCCGCGGCCGCCCGGATCGAAGCCTCCAAGGCGTTTGCCAAGGAGGTGATGCGGTCAGCCTCGGTTCCCACCGCGGCCAGCGCCACCTTCACCGACCTCGATGAAGCCATCAAGTACGTCAACCATCACCCGGAACCGCTGGTCGTCAAGGCGTCGGGACTCGCCGCCGGCAAGGGGGCCGTGGTCTGTGCCACGCGCACCGACGCGGCCGACACGGTCAGGGCGATGCTCGGCGACGGGGCCTTCGGCGAGGCCGGGCAGACCGTGGTGATCGAGGCGTTTCTCGAAGGTGAGGAACTCTCGGTCTTCGCGGTGACCAATGGTCGCGAGGTCAGGCTGCTGCCGGCCGCACAGGACCACAAGCGGCTGCTCGAAGGCGATGCCGGGCCCAACACCGGCGGGATGGGCGCCTACGCCCCCGTGAGCTTCGCCACCCCTGCCCTGCTGGACCGGGTCCGTCGCGAGGTGCTGGAGCCGACCCTGGTGGAACTGGAACGGCGCGGGGCCCCGTTTCGGGGCGTCCTCTATGCCGGGCTGATGGTTCACCCGGATGGAACGCCCAACGTGGTGGAGTTCAACTGCCGTCTGGGGGATCCCGAGACGCATGCGGTGCT
>CAYINH010000175.1:0-5900 GCA_964364615.1 uncultured Gemmatimonadaceae bacterium | reverse complement strand
AGGATGTTGCAGTAATTCCAGAGCTTCTGGACGATCTGGGAGGCGGGGGTCATGGCGCGGCGGCGGGATCGATCCACGCCAGCTGGATGAAGTCCGGATCCAAAGGCAAAAAGTCCTTGTCGGTGGTCAGCAGCCACGCGCCGGTTGAGCCGGCGGTGGCGGCGATCCAGCGGTCATTGTCACTGAGGCTCAGCCCATTCGCCTCACAATGCGCGGAGAGTACCGCATACCGCTCGATGATATCACTCTGTAGGAGTCCAATGGGCACGAATGCCCCGAGTTGCGAGCGAGGCATCTCCCGCTTGGCCTCGCCCCAATTGAACTTGTACGCCAAGGCGAGCGCCTCGCCGATCGCCACAACCGAGACAAGCGGCCGCTCGGGGCGCGTCCGAAGGGCGAACTCCCGATCGATCGGCTCCCCGAGTGCTTTGCCCCGAACGAGCGCCAGAAGGACATTGGTGTCCAGCACGACGAGCGCCCCAGGAGGAATCACGACATCTCCTCAAGCGCCCGGAGTATCTCTTCGTCGGTCTCCTCACCGGGCCATTGCCCAAAGATGGCGTTCACACCCGACCGCGGCCCCTGGGGGACTCGCAGCGAGGCCTGATCGGTCTTTCCGAAAAGGGCTACCGGCTCCCGGGACCAGGCGGAAAAGTCGTCACCGGCCGGCTCGATGTGCTCGGCATCCAGCCTGAGCACCTTCCCGGAGGGTCGGAAGTGGGCCAGGGCGGAAACCATAGCCTTTCGGCCGAACAGCTCGCGAAGACGGTCCACTGGCACGTCCGCGGCCAGACCCCGCACCTGGCCACCGTCCTCCAGCTTCAAAGTGAACGCGCGATCACTGTGGCGGATGGCCTCCAGCCACCCCGAGACGCGTACCCGCTGGGGCAGTGGGGTGGCGCGCTTGAGCCCCGCAACGTTGGCGATCCCGAGCTCATCAATCACGGTCGATACCCCCACTCCGTTGGAAAGCTCTATCCGAGCCACACCGCGATCCAACACGTGGCGCCATTCACCGATCACCTCGAGGAGTCCGGCGTCAAATCGGTCACTCTCCGCCTTCCCAGCGATCGCATCCCCGAGCGATTCTCGGAACCAGCCCATACCGCTGGCTGCCGCATCTGGCTCCTCGAAGAGTGGACCCAGCCCGCTCCGGCTCACCAGGGATTGCTCCAAGAGGGGCGCCTCGAACTCCACGATGGTGGAGCCCTCTCGGAACCCGACCACGGTGAAACCCGCCGCGGCATCCAGCCACGCCGGGGGGGTACCGGGCGCACTGCTGCGGCCGTCCACCCGGAGCCGAACGGCTCGCCGCATCCCCTTGACCATGGCATCGAGCAAATCGCGGAGCAGGGCGCCATCCACCTGAGCCCCACGCGTCCCTTCACCAACGAGCCGAATCTCATAATGTGGCATCAGGACCTCCTCGTAGTAACCAGATCAACGCAAACCGCATCACTCTGACGCCGGACGGGCCCCTGCCCGCACAGAAACCTACCCTCGGCCTGTGTCAGCAGCCCCGGCGGGACCAGATCCACGCCAGCACGTCGCTTCAGCGACGCACTTGGCCGAGCCGCGGCTTCAGCCGCGAGACCAGCGACCCCACCCCCACCCGCCCTACTTCTTCCCCGCCACCTTCTTCCGCCGGGGCGCCCGCCTCACGGGCACCACCCCAGCCCGCTCCGCCCGGATCCGCTCCAGCAGCACCTCGGCAGGCTCGTCGTTCGGGTCCTGCGGCACCAGCTCCCCCCGGAACGCACGGGCCAGAATGGACTGGCGGAGGCTACCCGCTCGCATAAGAGCGACATCAACGGCTCCTCCGGCCGCCTCGATCACGGATTCACTCCTCTCCAGTTCCTCGACAATCATCTCTTGGAGCTTCAATGGCGGGAGCGTGATTCGAATGCTCCGGAAACGCTCCAAGGACACCTTGAGTTGCGCGACGCCCCGTGTGGCATCTAGGATCTGCCTTCGGACGGGCTCTGACCGAATGGCATTGACCAGGTATTGCGCACTCACCAGGTCGAGGTTGGGCCGAATACGAATACAATCCGCCGTCACGATGGCCGGAGCCGCCTCGGAGGGGTAGACACAGGCATCTCCCGGTGGGTCGCCCATCTTAGTAACCAAGACGTCCCCGGGGAGTACTTGGTGTCCCGCCAGTTCGTGGGCCTTCGATTTCGAAACGTATCGCGTACCCTCGCCTCCGAAGGAGGCTGCCCTGATGTTCCGGACGAAGACCAGCGGGACTCCGCTGTTGCGATAATCGCTCACCTTCAAGTTTGATCCAAACGGGCCGATAATTAGGCTACGCGGACCCTCTAAGCCGATCTCGCCCATGGTCACTTCGTTCGATCCCCCCGCCCGCTTCCCTCGACGACCGACTGCGCTAGACTCCGCATCCAGCCGCCCCTCCACCGCCGCCTTCAGCACCGCCGCGCGGTAGCGCGGCAACACCGCCTGGACTCGTTCCAGCCCCGCCACCGCCGCATCCAGCCGGCTCAGGTGCTCCTCGATGGCCGCGACGATCCGGCGCTGCGCGGCGAGAGGTGGGAGGGGGATCTCGAAGTCCGAGAACATCGGGAAAGCGATGTTCTGGACGGTGGTTCCAGTTCGCGTACATCTGTGAAGGATCTGGGGCTCGAAACGGCCCAACGCCCAAACCACATACTCGGGCGATGCAGCCCCAGAAGGGGCCAAGGCCTTCATGTCCTGATTGAGCGCTACATCCACGGCAGTGACCGCAACCGGCAGCGTGTGCCGAAGTATTCCGCTGCGAACTACAACCAGGACTGCGCCCGCCTCAATCACTGAGGTGCTGGATCCAGCGATGGCGCCCTCCGTGATGCGATCCTCAGCATCGCGCACCACGGCAACCTTCATGTCCTTTGGAGAGACCCAAGGAATGGTACCGTTTTCCCAATAATCGGCCCGCGCCTTGCTCGGAGTCCCGCCACCCTTCCATGCGCCCAGGTTTCCCAAGCGGATTGAGGTCCATCCCTTTGGCAAGCGTGAGCTCACGCCGCCAACTCCCTCGTCAGCTCATCCAGCAACGGTGTCAGCTCGTCCCCGAATACCCGGTGCGCCGCGCCGAGCCCGCCACGCTGCGCAAACGGGGCGTACTCGAAGTCGTCCGGGGTCACCTCGAGGTTGGCCGCGATGTGGTCCCTGATGTCGGCCAGCCACTTCCGCTGCTCCTCGGTGAACACCCGCCCCCGCTGCTCCTGCTGCGCCAGCCACCCGGCGAACCGCTCGTTGACCAGGTCGGGAAACGGCACCAGCGCCTCATGCTCCACCGCGAACCGGACCAGCGACACGAGATTGGTCAGCACCCGCCCCGGCGCCCCACGCACTCGGCTGGCAAACAGGGTCTCATACGCCTGCCACAGCCGCTCGGGGGTCCACTGGCGCGGCGGCGCCTGGATGGCATCGGCCAGGGCGCGGATGTCCTCGAACTGGAGCCGCTGGCCGTAGGGGCGACTGTAGAGGATCTGCAGGGCGGTGATCTCGTCCTTGTGCTCCCGCACGAACTGCTCGAAGCTGGTGGTCATCGCCTTGGCGCGCTCGGTGGCCTCCGCCGAGTAGCCGGCATCGAGGATCTCGTCCTGGGAAACGGTGTCCACCACCTGCTCCTTGGACTTCTTCAACTCGACCAGAAGCTGGCGGAGCGCGGGGTTGGCGGCCAGGGGCTGGCAGGCCTCCGCGATGCCCTCCCCGGCGGCATCCTCGCGGTCGGGGTCGATGGCCGCCACCAGCCCCGCGGTAATCTGCCGGAGTGGCACCCCGCCGCTGGCCCGCTCCAGCATCTCCCGGTCGGGCTTGCTGAGCTGGCGGTCGAGCCGAGCCAGTCGGCCCGCCACGCTGGAGACGACATCGGGATCGGTGTTCCCCATTGCCACAGCCTGGAGCAGCTTCTCCAGCGACACGCTCGGCTTCCGCTCCAGCGGATGGGTGTCGGAGAGCTCCTGCTCGGTGACCCCGACCGCGTCCACGATCACGAACCGGGTCTTACTGCCGCCATCGGGCGTCACCGCCCGGAAGTCGGTGTCATTGATGACCCGGACGCCGCGCCCCTTCATCTGCTCGAAGAGGTTCCGGCTTCGCACCTGGCGCAGGAACATCACCACTTCCAGCGGCTTGATGTCGGTGCCGGTGGCGATCATGTCCACCGTGACCGCGATCCGGGGGTTGTACGAGTTCCGGAACGCCGAGAGGAGGTCCTCGGCCTTGATCCCGGTGGACTTCCAGGTGGAGACCTCACGGTCGGCGCCGTCGGGGCCCACCACCCGCTCCATGACCCGGGCGGTGCCGGTGCGGTAGGTGATCTTCTGGACGAAGTCGTTCCCCTTGCCGAACTCTTCGCGGACGATCTTGACGATGTCGTCGGCGTGGGCGTCGTCCTTGGCGTAGATCAGGGTCTTGGGGACTTCGGTGCGGCCGGGAAAGAGGGTGGCCAGGCCGGACTTGAAGGCCCGAAGCACGGTCCGGATCTGGTCGGGGGCCACCACGTCGCGGTCCAGGGAGCTGGCGTCGTAGGAGAGCTCCTCGTCAAGCTGTTCCCAGCGGGTGGCGCGGGTCTCCCGGTCGCGCCGGTCCACCCAGAGCCCCGCCTCCACGGTGGAGCCCTGCTCGGTGATCCGGGACCGGATCCGGTAGACGTCGAAGTCCACGTTGACGCCGTCGGCCACCGCCGCCTCGTGGCCGTACTCCATGACCAGGTTCTGGTTGAAGAAGCCGAAGGTCTGCTTGGCGGGGGTGGCGGTGAGCCCGACCAGGAAGGCGTCGTAGTACTCCAGCACCTGCCGCCAGAGCGTGTAGATCGAGCGGTGACACTCGTCCACGATCACCACGTCGAAGGTCTCGACGGGGATGTCGGGGTTGTAGACCACCGGGAGCGGCTGCCGGTGCAGCGACTCCAGGCCGGCCAGCGGCGCCTCCTCGTCCTCCTCGGAGAACTCCTTCCCCTGCAGCATCGCGTACATCCGCTGGATCGTCCCGATGCAGACCTTGGCGACGCCATCCACCCGGTTGGTCGTCATCCGCTGGATGTTGTACAGCTCAGCGAACTTGCGGCCGTCGTCGGGGGTGATGTACTGCTGGAACTCCTTTTCCGCCTGGCGGGCCAGGTTGCCGCGATCCACCAGGAAGAGGACCCGGCGGGCGCCGGCGTGCTTGATGAGCCGGTAGACGGTGCTGACCGCGGTGAAGGTCTTGCCGCTGCCGGTGGCCATCTGGATCAGCGCCCTGGGCCGGTCGGTGGCAAACGAATTCTCGAGGTTGAGGATTGCGGTCCGCTGGGCAGGCCAGAGCCCGTCGGTGTGGAGTTCGGGGAGCTGGGTCAGGCCGAGCCGGAAGGAGGCCGGTTTGTTGACGAGCCGGTGGCTGGTGGGGAGCCAGACGGGTTCACGGGCCAGCCATTCGGCCAGCGTCTCGGGGCGGTGGAGATGGAAGAGGTTCCGGTACCGGGGGTCGGGGTCCAGCAGTGAAGCGAAGCGGGTTTCGACCCCGGTGCTCATGTAGAGGAACGGCAGCGGCTTGATCGGGGCCGGGACACCGGGGGGCATCCCTTCGCTGTACTTGCGGGGCTGGAGCTCGTGGTTGGTCAGGACGGCGCCTTCGCGCTTGGCCTCCAGGATCCCCACGGCCTGGCGGTCCACGAACAGCATGTAGTCGCAGGGGCCATGCTCGGTCTGAAGGTTTCGGACCGCCACCCCGCGGCCGGCGTGGAGGTTGAGCGCCGAGACGTTCTGCACCACCCAGCCGGCCTGGGCCAATTGGCGGTCGATCGTCTCGCGAGCCTGGTCCTCGGGGGTCAGGGGCATGGCTTCCGGGTGGGAGGTTCCTGCGGAAGATACGGCGCGGCAAGGAGTTGGACAATTGGGTGATGGCCTGGCACTGAG
>CAYINH010000174.1:0-5931 GCA_964364615.1 uncultured Gemmatimonadaceae bacterium | reverse complement strand
CACTACAACGGCCACCTGCTCCTGACCCGGTACCCCGAGTGCGCCGAACGGCTCGCCAAGTACCGGATCAATCCGGGCAACGTCGGCGGCAAGCGGCACGACGAGCACTTCCGCGCCATCATCGATGTCGCGCTCCAATGGGACAAGCCGGTCCGGATCGGGGTCAACTGGGGATCGCTCGACCAGCAGCTCCTGACGGAAATGATGGACGCCAACGCGACCTCGGCCGCCCCACGGGACGCCCGCGAGGTGACCCTCGACGCGATGGTGGAGAGCGCCATGCGCTCGGCCGCCTTCGCCGAGGCGTCCGGGATCCGGCACGACCAGATCATCCTCTCGGCCAAGGTCTCCGCCGTCACTGATCTGGTGGAGGTCTACCGTCGGCTGGCCCCCCGGAGCGACTACCCGCTCCACCTCGGACTCACCGAGGCGGGGATGGGGATGAAGGGGGTTGTCGCCTCCAGCGCCGCGCTGGCGATTCTGCTGAAGGAGGGGATCGGCGACACCATCCGGGTCTCCCTGACGCCCTCCCCGGGCGGGGACCGGACCGAGGAGGTCCGGGTGGCGCAGCAGATCCTGCAATCGCTGGATCTTCGGAGCTTCGTCCCCCAGGTCACGGCCTGTCCCGGTTGCGGCCGCACCACCAGCACCTTCTTCCAGCAGATGGCGGAGGACATCGAGACCCACCTTCGCACCGGCATGCCGGGCTGGCGTGCCCGCTATCCCGGGGTCGAGCGTCTCAAGGTGGCGGTGATGGGGTGTGTGGTGAATGGGCCGGGCGAATCGAAGCACGCGGATATCGGGATTTCGCTCCCGGGTACCGCGGAAGAGCCGAGGGCCCCGGTCTTCGTGGATGGCCAGCTGGCCACGACTCTCAAGGGAGAGACCATTGTCGAGGACTTTCTTCGCATTCTGGAGGACTACATCGAGACCCGGTACGGTGGAGCCGTCGGGGCGGGGGCGTAGCGACATGCGGACGCTGATGCTCGCGGGGCTGCTGCTGCTGCTCGGATCGCCCGGCGCGATGGTGGCCCAGGGCCCGCCGGTTGGGGAGCCCGCCCCGGACCTGCGGTTGCAGGATCTCGATGGGCGGCCATACGACCTGCGCCAGGTGCTGGGTCGGAAGCCGGTGCTCATCGAGTTCTGGGCGACCTGGTGCCCGCTCTGCGAAAAGCTCTTTCCCCAGATCAGGGCCGCCGCCGACCGCTACGGCGACGCGGTCGAGTTTCTCGGCGTCAACGTCACGGTCAGTCAGACCCGGGACATGGTGCGGCAGTATGTCGAGGAGCATCGGGCCCCGTTCCGGGTCCTGTGGGATGATGAGGGCGAGGGGGTCCGGGCCTACGATGTCACCGGGACTTCCCTGGTCGTGATTATCGACCGGAACGGCAAGGTGGCCTACACCGGGTACGGCGAGGCGCAGGACATCGAGGGAGCTCTTCGCCGGGTGGCATCTCCGGCGGCTCGGGGGACGGTCCGGGCCTTCGCCATGGGGGACCCGCGGCCGGGAACCGAGGCCCCGGCATTCGTCTTGCCATACGTCCGGGCCGAAGGGCCGGGGCCAGCCGATCAGCCGTTTGCTTTGCGCGCCGAGCTGGGCAGGGTTGTCGTCCTGGCGATCGTGCCAGACCCGTCTGACAGTGCGGGGGTCGTCCTGCTCCGGTCCTTCACCACGAACCATGAGATGCTGTTCCCGGGCGATGTGGTCGTCGTCGCGGCGGTCCCCCGAGGGGTGGGCCCGGCCGGGGAACTGGCCCGGAATCTTGCACTTTCCTATAAGGTATTGGCCGACCAGGCGGATCAGGTTCGGCGTCTGTTCGGGGTCGATCGCAGGGACCTGGGGGTCTATGTGATCAGCCCCAGCGGCAGGGTGGTCTGGCGAGATGTCAAGTTCAGGCCAATGGAATCAAGGAGTTACGCGGCTGTGAGGGACGCCGTACGGGCGGCCCGGGACCAATCGGAGGGCCGGTGATATCCGTCACAGCGCGGGGATTGACCTTGTGATAGCTTGGTCCCACTGATGAGAACCAGATCATTGCGGCAGGGTGTTGCATCAAGCAATGGTCTGTTGGGCCCCAAGAGGCAGATTCTGCCGGCCTCCCGGGGGGTGCAAGGTGACTAGGGACAGGGAGTTGCGTCTTGACCGCAGGTTGGCGGGACGGTATCTTGCACCGGCTGTTCTTCGTCCAGTACACAGGTTCAGGTGTGGTGTGTGCGGCTTCAACGGGATCGCGCTCCGCGTCGTCTCGTTGCGCAGACCACCGCACCCACCGAGTCTGTAATGTTCTGGACTGGAAGGGCTGAGGCAGTGGACGGCAGTCATCGATTTGTCAACTGGCAGTTCAGCGCAGGACCATCGTTCTATCTCTTAGGGGGAGTTCTCAATGAGCAAACTGTTCCGTTCCCTTGTGTGGACCGGCTTCGTGGCGATCGGGCTTGCCGCTTGCGGCGACGACGTCACGATCCAGGAGCCCACGCCGCCGCCCCCGCCACCGCCGCCGGGAATTCTCTCGGTCCAGGTCGGTCCGGACCGCGCCAGCATCCAGGTCGGGGCTACCCAGCAGATGACCGCTGCGGTCACCACCCAGCCCGGTGCGGCCACCCCGACCATCGTCTGGTCGACCTCTGACGCCACCAAGGCCTCCGTTTCGGCGAGTGGTCTGGTCACCGGCAACGGGGTTGGCTCGGCCGGTATCCGCGCCACCGCCACCTCCGGCACCAGCGTCGGGTCCGGCATCGCCACGGTCAACGTGGTGGCCGCTCCGTCCTGCGTCGTCTCGAGCGTGGTTGTCACTCCGCCCTCGGCCGACATGGTGCTCGGTCAGACCATCCAGGCCTCCGCCGCGGTCAACGGCACCGTCCAGTGCGCCGCCACGGTCACCTGGTCGAGCCTGACCCCGGCCGTCGCCACCGTCAGCCCAAGCGGTCTCATCACCGCCATCGCGGCCGGTAACGCGGTCATCAAGGCCACCTCCACGGCCGACGCCTCCAAGTCCGGCACCTCGGCCATCACGGTTCGGATTCCGGATCCGGCCAAGCTGTCGATTCAGTCCGTCATGGCGGGTGGTCTCCCGATCAACCTGTCCAACGTTCGCGGCCAGATCGAGGTCGCCCTGAACGTCGACAACGGCGAGAAGGTTCTCGACCGGGTTGACGTCCTCATCGGCGGTCTGGTGGTGGCCAGCCAGACGTTCACGTCGGCCGCTCCGGCCGCAGCCCCGTCGGCTGCCCCGGTCACGGTGGTCCAGAACGTCAACACCCGTCAGCTCGCCCAGGTCGGCAGCCTGTTCGTCCCGGTGGTCTTCAACGGGCAGACGGCTGTCACGGCGAACCTGTACGTGGTGGGCAGCAGCACCCCGATCGCTTCCAACGCGGTGCCGGTGCTGATGAACAACCCCGACGCAGCCATCGCTCCGGCGGTGCTCACTCGGAACATCCCGACCCCGGCCATCGCCAACGGCGGTTTCAGCTGGACGGCTGGTGGGGTCAACAGCACCTGGAACTACATCGCCTTCAGCAACCGGGCGCCGGCGTCGTCGCTGAACGCGCTTGCTTGCGGTGTCCAGACCAGCGCGGTGACCGGCACGCCCACCACGGGCCTGACTGTCGCCAACAACTGGACCTGCGCCGCCGTGCAGTCCTCGGCCGTGGCGCTTGGCGCCATCGGTGCGACGGCCTGGCCGGCGTTGACCACCGGGCCTGACGGCTCGGCTCTGATCGGGCCGGAGACTCCGACCATCCTGCCGCCGAATGTGCTTCCAGTGGCCGGGTACTCCACGACCGGGTCTGCCTTCCTGGTTGCCGGCGCATCGCGCTGGAACCTGGTAACCCCGACCCCGAATCCGCTTCCGGCGGCTGTGGCCATCGATAACGTGGCCCCGGTCTTCGCCGGCCCGACGACCGTGGCGTTCAACGCCTCCTTCGACTTCTCGTGGATCAACGCGACGTACGCGTTCGGCAACTACGCCGGGCCGTCCGACGCGGGTTCAGGCCTCAACCTGGCCGCGACCGGGACCCGGACCTTCCCGGGCGCCTGCTCCGGTATCACCGTGGCGAGCGGCGCGGATCTGAATGAAACGCTGACCTCCGTCGCGATCCCGGATGGCTATCGGGTCTGCGGCTTTGCGGCCGATGCGCTCGGCAACGCCAGCACTTCCGGCGCGTCGAACTACTTCGGTGTGGACAAGGTCGCTCCGGCGTCCCGGTTCCTCGGGTCGACCGCAGCCACTCCGGCTCCGGCTGGTGTTGCCTCGACGGTGTCCGCCACCGCGAACACCACGATCTACAACATTGCGGTCCCGACTCCGGCCCAGGTCTTCGGCATCGAAGCTCTGGACACCCGTTCAGGGTTCCACCAGGGCGGCGCGCTGGCTGGCTTCCCGACCCTGATGTCGCTGACGTATACCAACGTCACCGGCACTGTTGCCTGCGCGCCGGGCGCGGCCACCTTGCCGACCATCATGTCGGACACCTACGTCCGCTCGATCGAACTGGCCAATACCTGCGCCGCCACACCGTCGTACTACGCATGGAATGGCCGGGTGACGGACCGGGCCGGCAACGCCAGCACGCCCATCGCGCGCAACTTCGCGAAGGATGATCTGGCTGGTCCGAACATCACCGGTCTTGGCTTCTCGCCCGGGTTCTACACCCCCGGCGCTCCGGCTGCGTTCGGCATCTCCGCGAACGACGACCTGGAAGTCATCGACGGAACCCTGCTGGTCACCCAGCCGAACATCCAGGCCTTCGCCGGGGTTCGCTATCCCTTCGGCTCGCTCGCCGGTCTGGGCACCCGTTGGGACGCCACCTTCAGCAATGTGCTGAATGGTCAGGCGCTTACCATTCCGGCGTTCATTTTCCGGGTGGACGGCGTCTGCACCGCAGCGGTGACCCCGTACGCCGGCTGTACTCTTCCGGTTGGTACGGTCAACACCGTGTCGGCCCAGTACCTGGCCGGTTCCACCCGGTTGCCGACCGCGATGTCCGCGGACGTCACCGACGTGGGCAGCAACCCGAGTCCGGCCGTCATCGGCCCGGTGCCGATGCTGGCGACTCAGTTCAGCCCGTCCACGGGCATTGCTGAGCCGTGGGTTGCCGCGGACCTGATCACCTGGACCGGGTCTGTCTCCGGCGCCAACGCGGTCGCGATCCACATGGCCTCCACCTCGATCCTGGTGCCGTTCTTCGACTCGGTCGGGCTGTGGCGGGTCAGCATTGCCGGTGCGTTGACTTACTGCGGGGTCACCTTCCCCGCGCCGACCCTCACCGACAACGGTCTGAACCGCTTCTGGACCTACATCACGCCGATCCCGACCACCGGTGTCTGCACCGGCGCCGGGTTTGCGGCAACCACCTGGCGCGCTGTTGGCTTCTCAGGCGGCGCTGCCCTGGTGTCGAACACGTTCTGATCAGCACCAGCTGTAACGCAGGACAACGAGCCCCGCCGAAAGGCGGGGCTTCGTTTTGTCCCTACCCTCCTGATCGGTTTTGTTCCCGGCGTCGCAGGCCCGGCCCGATGGGTCTTCCGGAACCCCGGGCTCCGCGCGCCGAGGCCGATCGGCCAGGGTGGGCCTCGCCAGGACCACCGGGAACCGGGCGTCCACCGCCGTCCGGAGCCGGTCCGAAGGTCGGAGGTGTGGTGTGACGGGGTAAGCGCCAATCCGGTCGATCCAGTGGATCGCCCCGTGCTGCTCCGGCTCCACCTGGTTCACGACGTTGTCCGCCGGCTCTTTGCCGGATGACGACTCCGGGGCTTGGTCGTGGTTCAAGGTGCTGTGTTGAATGCCAGCCGGATCGCGACTGGAATGTGGGTTCCCCTGACCAGCAATGTGAAGTGGGCTGCGGCGCGGGCTCCTGCTATCCCGGCCCCCCTGATCGCGCCGCCTGGCGGAGGCGTTCGAGCTCCGCCCGGAGCGGCTGCCAATAGACCCG
>CAYINH010000173.1:0-6008 GCA_964364615.1 uncultured Gemmatimonadaceae bacterium | reverse complement strand
CGGCCAGGCTCTCGATCGAGAACGGCCCATGTTCGTTGTCGAGGATCGCGAAATCGAACCCGGCCCGGGCCAGCCAACTCATGACGGCCGGTTGCCGCATCTCCACCACCATGGTGCCCACGGCGACGCGGCCGTCATGGAGGGTCTGGCGAATTCGACAGGACGGGACCGGGAGGGCGGGACTGCTCATGGGGCACCGGTGAGAGTGCGAAGCAACGCGGCGAACGCCTTGCCCCGGTGGCTGACCAGGTCCTTTTCGTCGGTGGTCGCCTGCCCGAAGGACTTGCCGAGGTCGTCGCTCAGGAACAGCGGATCATAGCCGAACCCGCGATCACCGATCGGCGCCGTGAGAATTTCACCGGTGCACGACCCCTCGAAGATCTGGGCGACCGCGCGCGGTTCGGGAAGGTAGGCCACCGCGCATCGATAGCGGGCACGGCGCCGCTCAGGGGCGGCGCCCAGCAACCGGCGGAGGAGATAGGCATTGTTGGCGGCGTCCACTTCTGCGTCGGTGCCGGTGACACCGGACCACCGTTTGGACCGCACCCCAGGATCGCCCCCGAGGGAAAACACTTCAAGCCCGCTGTCATCGGCCACGGTGGGAAGGAACACTTTTCGGGCGAAGTACTCCGCCTTGGCCCGGGCGTTGGCTTCGAAGGTCTCCCCGATTTCCAGCCGGTCCTCTTCCGGACTGGGCGGCAGGTTGAGATCCTGGGGGAAGGTCAACTCGAGACCGGTCCCTTCAAAGAGGGCCCGGATTTCCCTCTGTTTAGCGCGGTTCCGCGAGGCGATCAGCAGTTTCACCGTCCCAGCACCTGGCGTTGAATTCCGAACAGGGTGGCGATCCCGGCCTGGGCCAGGTCCACCATGGCATCGAGTTCCCGTCGAGAGAAGGGGGCTGCCTCGGCGGTACCCTGGACCTCCACAAACCGGTCCGGGTCCAGCAGGACGACGTTGGCGTCCACCTCGGCGTCCTTGTCCTCGGCATAGCACAGGTCCAGCAGCGGCTCCCCTCCGACCATGCCGACCGAGACGGCCGCCACCAGCTGGCCAAACGGGGAGGGCTTGCCGGTGCGTTGGGCCAGCCAGTCGCAGGCATCCGCCAACGCGACGCAGGCGCCGGTGATGCTGGCGGTGCGGGTTCCACCATCGGCCTGAAGCACATCGCAATCGATCCGGATGGTGTACTCCCCGAACGCCATGGTCCCCATGGCTGCACGCAGGGACCGGCCGATCAGGCGCTGGATCTCCTGACTCCGTCCTCCGGGGCCGTTGCGTTCGCGCTGGGTGCGCTCACTGGTGGCCCGAGGCAGCATGGCGTATTCCGCCGTGACCCACCCCTTGCCGCTCCCCTTCCGAAAGCCGGGGACCCCTTCCTCCACGCTCGCGGTGCAGTGCACCAGGGTCCCACCAAACCGGACCAGGCAGGAGCCCTCGGCGTAGGGGTTGGCGCCCCGTTCCAGAGCGATTGCGCGCAGGGCATCCGGGGCACGCCCGTCAGCTCGAGCCATGACTGCTCCTCAGAATCGTGGTGGTACTGATGCCGGGCACCAGTTGCGTCAGGTGGACCTCGCCACCCCAGGATTCGACGAGGTCGGCGCCGACAATTTCCGATTTCGCGTAGTCGGCGCCCTTGACCAGCACGTCGGGCCGGACGGCGGCAATGAGCGCCCGAGGGGTATCCTCCTCGAACAGGATTACCCGGTCGACGGCGGCCAGCGCCGCGAGCGCCCGGGCCCGTCCCGACTCGGGTACCACCGGCCGCCCCGGACCCTTGCCGAGTCGACGCACCGAGGCGTCGCTGTTGAGGCCGACGACCAAGGCATCGCCCAACTGCCGGGCCGCCTCCAGGCTGGCCACATGGCCTTCATGCAGGAGGTCGAACACGCCGTTGGTGAAGACCACTCGGCCCGCGATCGCCAGCCGCCAGGGCCGCAGGTCGTCGAGGGACACAATCTTCGAAGCGGTGGTCAGAAGCGGGACTCCACCTTGGGCCGGAAGGTCAGTTGAACGGACCGGAAGGGGAGCTGAAGCAATTCCCGATATTGGGTCCGAATCACGATCTGATAGGGTGGTCCATCCCGGCGGATCAGCAGCCGCCTCGCCTCGGAGGGCAGCCCCAGATCATCGATCCGGCTGAGGATGTTCCGCCGAATCACCTGATCGGTCTGGTTGCGGGCAAACCGGGCCTGGACCTTCATCACGTCCACCAGGCTGTAGTAGCGGTAGTAGATTCTACCGACTTCGGTGCCGTAGTAGAGGGCCCCCATGAACAGCACCAGAGTGACCAGGCACCCCAGCGTGCTGGCACCCCGCCGGGTACCCCCGGTCCGCCCTACCATTGCGACTGCACTCCATCCACAATGTTGATGATCAGTTTCTCCAGTGCTTTCTGCCGGCCTTCCCGCTCCCGGCCCGTTTCGTATTCGCCTTCGACCATCATCCCCTGGCGGGTCCAGATCACCTTGTCGGCCGCCCGTTCGCGAACCTCCACATCCACGCTGATCTGGACCAGCCGGCGGGTCACGCTGACCTGATTGCTGGTGGGGTCGCCGCTAAAGGCGACCGGGAGATCGGGATCGTATCGCCGAACGGTCCCGGTCACGACCGCATCCGCGTTGTTCTCCCCGACCTGCCGAAGCCCCAGCCGTCGTTCCACCGCCTCCCGCACCGCGTCGTTGATTTCCGACGTCAGGTTGGGATCCGGAGTGAGGTTCTCGAACGGGAGGACCGCCACGGTCCGAATCTCCGGTGGGAACCCGCCCCCGGAAAAGCCATAGCTGCAGCCGGCCAGGACCAGCGCGGCGGCCACCAGGCTACGGCGTCGGCCGAACCCAAGTCTCCGGAGCAAAGCCGGTCGCCGTTCTGGTCGAGACATAGGTGATATCCAATCGGGCCGGCACGCTGGGCACATCGAGTCGAGAGGACTTGAGCCCACCATCCGCCTTGAAAATCGTTTCCACTCGCCCAACCCGCTTCCCCGCCTGCCTCACGTCCGCAATCAATCTGGGCTCGACGCCGAAGATCCGGGCATACTCCACCGTGTCGCTTCCGGACACGAATCGCCAGGCCACCAACCGCCCATCTTCGAACCGGGTCACCTCTCCGGGGGGATCCGGCATTCGCGCCACCCCAAGCATCGCCCACAGCAGCGGGTAGTTGGGGACCAGCTTCCGGACCTCCTCTTCGGGTTCGGCCCACTGGGCCGTTTCCCCGATCACGAAGGCCGAACCACGCCCGGTCCCGAGCGGGCCCGCTGCATCAAACCGGAGGGAATCCCCCGGGGTGATCCGGGCCGATCCGGGACCTCCGGCACTGCCTCCCGTCCCTTCCCGGAACTTCCACTTGAAGCGGTGGAGGACAGCCTGGGCATTGTGCGTCTCGGCCATCCACGCTGCCGCCGCCTCTGCGGTCGCCGGAACCGCCCCCGACGGCACCACCGAGCCCGGGAGACCCCCACAGCCCCAGCACCCTGTTGCAAGATAGGCCGCGGCCAAAATGCGGTCAACGGATCGATGTCGCGGCATTACCACGTAACCCATTTGCTCCCAATCACTTATGTGCGCGGCTACAACCTCACCGGATCCGCAATCACCGTCAGACGGCGAACCAGGTGGTCCGGCAACCGAACGACGGCAAAGGTCCGATCCATGCTGATCAGCGCGGTGATGGCCGTGGCCAGGATCTCGCCCCGCCCCGCGTGTTCCACGGCATACCCGAAGGTAACCTTCCGGGAAGCGATCTCCCGCACCCAGCAGCGGACCCGGACCAGGTCATCGTACTCCGCGGAACGTCGGTAGCGGACCTGGAGATCCGACACCGCGAGGAGCAGACCGTCATCCTCCAGCTCCCGGTAGCTCACCCCGGTCCGGCGAAGGTGCTCGGTCCGCGCCATGTCGAGCCAGGCGGGATAGCGTCCGTGGTAGGCCACCCCCATCCGATCGGTTTCGGAGTAGTTCACCCGCACGGTGATTTCCGAGATCGGCTCCGACCGCCGGCCGCTCACCGGCCCCGCTCCGTCGCAGCTGGGAGGCAGTTTCCTTGCAATCCCTCGAGACAGGTTCCTATACTTGCTCCCGTGCTCGGCCACCAATTGATCATTCTCGGCGACGCCCACCTGGGGGCGGTTCCCGCGGCCACCGAAGAGGCGCTGGTCGCCTTCCTCGATGTGGTCCCGGATCTGGGTGATTGCCTGCTCATCAACGGCGACCTGTTCGATTTCTGGTTCGCCTACCGCCGGGCCGTCCCCCGGCGTGGATTCCGGATCGCTGGGCAACTCGCTGCTCTCGGCCGTCGGCTGCCGATCGTGATGACCGGTGGCAACCACGACCGATGGGGCGATTCGTTCTGGGAGGCGGAATGCGGTATCCGCTTTTCCCGGGATCGGATCCGGTTCGGGGTTGGCTCCCGGATCGTCGAGGCCCATCATGGTGACGGCCTCACTGAACAGCGGTGGGTCGCCCGGGGGCTGCACCGGATCACCCGTTCCCCCGTGACCAGCGCGGTGTTCCGGAACCTGCCAGCGGACCTGGGTCTCTGGCTGGTGGACCGCTTCAGTCACCACCTCAATCAACAGCCCCGGGATGAAGCCGCCATCGGGCGGGCCGCCGAGGCCCAATGCCAGTGGGCGGAGGCGCGTCTCACGGCCGAGCCGGATCTCGGGCTGCTGGTCCTGGGTCACACCCACCAACCTGCCCTGACGGAACCCTCCCCGGGGCAGCACTACCTGAACCCGGGCGCCTGGCTCGACGGGCTCCGGTATGCCACGGCTGGCGACGACCAGGTCCGCCTGGCCCAGTTCAGCTAGCCGGCCAGATCCACCACCTCGACCTGGGTCAACCGGCTGCCGAGAAACCGGGTCCCGACTTCCAGGAATCTGGCCGCCTCATCGCTCACCGCGAACCGGTGAACGGGAGGATTCCCGATCTCCGCCTGCAGCCCCCGCTCCTTGAGCGCGCGGTCCACGGCGGCGGCGGTTTCCTCCGCACTGTCGATCAACCGGACCTCCGGCCCGAGCAGCCGCGCCAACAGCGGCTTCAGCAAGGGGTAGTGGGTACACCCGAGGACCACCGTGTCGACCCCCGCCTGAATCAGGGGGGCCAGGTACTCCGTGGCCACCAGCTCCGCGGCGGCGTGGTGAAACCAACCCTCCTCGATGAAGGGCACGAACAGCGGGCAGGCCTGCTGAATGACCACGGCATCCGGCCGGCGAGCCTCGATGGCCCGTGGGTAGGCTCCACTGGCCACGGTGCCGGCGGTCCCGATGACACCGATCCGCCCGGTGCGCGAGGCCGCCGCCGCTGCCAGGGAGCCCGGCTCGATCACCCCGAGCACGGTGACGGGGGAGGCCTCCTGCAGCGCCTCGAGGGCGTGGGCGGTGCTGGTATTGCAGGCGACGACCACCGCCTTCACCTGCTGGTCGAGAAGCCAGGCCAGGATTTCCAGGCAATAGCGACGGACCGTCTTGGGAGACTTGGGACCATAGGGCACCCGGGCGGTGTCCCCGAAGTACAGCGTGGCATCATGGGGCAGCCGCTCGAAGATGGCGCTGGCGACCGTCAGGCCGCCGAGCCCGGAGTCGAAGATTCCAATCGGTGCGTTGTTCACGGCAATCGGAGCGGCACCGACACTCCGAGCCCTGCCCCGTGGGGGGTCGCGCGCAGGCTGACGTCGACCGGGAAATCCCACAGATGGCTGCTGACGAACGCCTCCAGACCCGCGAAGAGGTGGTTGAACGCGAGCAGGACGAGCCAGTCCTGCCGCTCCTGCTTCTTGCTCTCGATCCGGAGACTGTCGGTTCCCTCGGCCTCGAGGAAGCGCAATTCGGACCCGGCCTTGAGGGTCATCCCGAGCGACACGCCCTCCCACGCCACGAAGAGGCCCGCGGTGAGACGCCGGTTGAGCTTGGCCTGGGACCAGCCCGGCACCACGAGGGAACGGAAGAAGGACCCCAGCGGGGACACCGGCGACGGGCGATATCGCAGGGTGTCCGGCGGCATCGGCGGTGG
>CAYINH010000172.1:0-6011 GCA_964364615.1 uncultured Gemmatimonadaceae bacterium | reverse complement strand
TTTCCTTGTTGTCCCCGCGGGGCGGGTAGTAGTTGATCCGGACCTTGTGGTAGATCTCGCCGTACAGCTCCGGGTGCATCTCCGGCTGGAGGATGTGCTCCAGTACCCCGAGCTTGGACTCCTCTTTCGTCTTGAAGCTCTCCGGGTCGTCCAGCACCTCGCCATCCCGATTGCCGAGGATGTTGGTCGAGTACCAGCCGGCCAGCCCCAGCATCCGGGCCTTGAGCATCGGGGCGAGAACCGTCTTGACCATGGTCTGGCCGGTCTTGAAGTCCTTGCCGCCGATCGCGACCCGCTTGGCCCTGGCCAACTCCATCATGGCCGGGAAGTCGCACGACAGGTTCGGGGCCCCGTTGGCATAGGGCACCCCCTCCATGAGCGCTGCCCAGGCGTAGAGCATGGACGGGGCAATGGCATCGTCATTGGCGGCCATCCCGGCCTCAAACGCGGCCAGCGTCTGGTGCACCGGCCCCGGCGCGATGAACACCTCGGTGCTGGCGCACCAGACGACGACCAGTCGATCGCAGCCATTGGCCTGCTTGAAGTTCCGGATGTCCACCCGGAGTGCTTCGGCCAGGTCCCGTTTGGTCTTGCCCTGTTTGACATTGGGACCCGAAAGCCGTTTGACATAGCGCTGGTCGAACACCGCCGGCATCGGCTTGATGCCCTTGAGGAACTCGGCGATCGGAGCGATGTGCTCGTGCTTGTCCAGCACCCCGGCGGTCAGCGCCGACTGGTGGGCGTCGTCCGCGATCGGGTCCCACGCCCCGAACACCAGGTCGTCCAGGCCGGCGAGCGGAATGAAGTCCTTGATCAGGGGCGACCGACCCTCGGTCCGTTTGCCGAGCCGAATGGTGGCCATCTGGGTCAGCGAACCGACCGGGGCCCCCAGACCGCGACGGGTGTTCTCCACGCCGGCCATGAAGGTGGTGGTCACGGCGCCAAGGCCCACGCACAGAACCCCGAGTTTTCCCTTGGCCGGGGCGATGGTGCCACTGAACGTTTTGGTCACAACCTCAATCCTTTTCAGAGTGAACAGGAACCGGTGACTCAGCCGCGGTCTGCGACGGTCACCTGGTAGACATGATGGAATCGTTGTACGACGGTCACGGCAGACCCGAGCGCCAGGAGCGCCACGATCCCCAGCAGCAGCCGTCCATCGGGCCCTGGACCGACCAAAATGGTCGGCACTCCGAGCAGCAGAATCCGCTCAGCCCGCTGGATGACTCCGACCTTGCACTCGACCCCCAGACCCTCTGCCCGTGCCCGGGCATAGGACACCAGCAGGGAAAAGAGGATCGCCAGCATGCAGAACACCACCCCGACCACCGGCAGGTGGATTCCAGGGGCGGTCAACAGGTAGACCGCGATTCCGATAAAGGTGGCGCCGTCGCCCACCCGGTCCAGGGTCGAATCGTAGAATGCCCCGAACCGAGTGGCCTGCCCCGAGGACCGAGCCACCTGGCCGTCGAGTGTGTCGATCAGGCCGCTCAGCACCAGCAGGCCGCCCCCGAGCCGGATCCACCCGGTCCCGAAGGCCACAGCACTCAACACCACGACCACCGCACCGACTGTGGTGATCTGGTTGGGCGTGACCCCCGACCGGATCAACAGATTGGCGAGCGGCTGGGTCACCCCATTGTACACCCGCTGAGCCTCTGCCCGGACGACTTCCACGATGCTGCCTGAACTCCCGATCATTGGGGTAGACCCGGAAGCCCGGGTCCAGAACCGGGAATGATACCCGCCTCAGGGCGGGTGGTGCAAACCGGCAACCCTATCCCGGAGGCGAGGTTAGGGGTAGAGCATTACCGCGGCACGGCGCTGCCTGAAATAGCGCAGGTCCGGAGCCCAGGAGGCCACGATGGCCTGGGGCGCGTCCCCCCGCATCAGTGCCTCCCGCAGGGTGTGGCCACCGGCCAGTCGATCAAACCGAGGAGGGTCAACGCCGATCTGGTCGGGATGCACCTGAGTGATGGCATCGAGCAGCACCACGGCTGCCCGGACCGGATCATACCGGTCGGGGTCGGTGGTCACCAGCCGGATCCCCATCACGGTCGTGTCGGAGAACTTCCCGTCGCCGGGCGCCTGCGGGGTGAAGACCACCGATTCGAACCTCACCCCCGTCAGCTGGGCTCCCCGAACTCGGCGGAGCACTGCCGCCGGGTCCAGCCAGGGTGCCCCGACCTGCCGGAAAGGGGCCACCGTCCCCCGGCCCACCGACAGCGCCGTGGCCTCGAACAGGCACAACCCTGGATAGTGGAACAGGGCTTCCAGGTCCCTCAGGTTGGGGCTGGGAGGCACAAACGGCAGGCCGGTCTGATCAAAGGTCTGAGTCCGCCGCCAACCCACCGCGGGCACCACCGCGACGTCGGTGCCCAGGCCCAGGTCCCGTACGGCCAGCAGCGCCAACTCCCCGAGGGTCATCCCGTGGCGCATCGGAATAGCGAGTCGGCCCACCGCCGAGGCGAAGGCGGTGTCCAGGACGTTTCCCTGCACCTGGCCCCCGATCGGGTTGGGCCGATCGAGTATCAACACCCGCTTGCCGGCCGCCCCGGCCGCGCGCATCACCTCGACCGTGGTCGCCAGCCAGGTGAAGTACCTGGCACCGACATCCTGCAGGTCGATCAGCACGACATCGAGCTGCTGGAGCATCTCCGGGGAGGGGGCCATGCTCGGGCCATAGAGGCTGTAGATTGGAAGGCCGGTGGTCGGGTCGCTGGTGCTCGCGACGGCCTCACCAGGGGCGGCCGTTCCCCGAAAGCCGTGCTCGGGGCTGAACAGGGCCGTCAGCCGCACCCCGGCGGCCAGCAGCAGGTCCACCCCGCTGACCCCGTGCCGGTCGACGCCGGACTGGTTGGATACCAATCCGACCCGGGCCCCGCGGACCAGATGGAGGCTGTCCTGGAGCAGCACTTCGAGCCCGCTTCGGACCGGAACCGGCAACACCGGACGCGTGACAACCGCATGGCAACCCAGCAACCACGGCAACCCAGTCAGCCCCAACCGAAAGACCCGCGGATGCATCGGCTTCAGTTCCTCTCCTGCCTGTGGTTGATCGGGCTCGGGCTCCCGCTGTCAGAGACGGCCGCCCAGCCAACGCCCTCGAGGGTGGATGGCTGGCTCCGGGCCATGACCGTCCGGCAGAAAGCGGCTCAGCTGATCATGCCGTGGGTCACCGGTGCCTGGGCGGCCTGGGATGATTCCACCCTGGCCAGCACCGTGCGACTGGTGGATTCCCTCGGAGTCGGCGGCGTGGTGATCTCGATCGGTACTCCGGGCGACGTCGTCCTCAAGCTCAACCACCTCCAGCGCCAGGCCCGGATCCCGCTGCTGGTCGCTGCCGACTTCGAGTACGGCACCGCCTTCCGGCTGGCGGGGGGCACCGGATTCCCCACCAATATGGGGGTGGGCGCCTCGGGGAGCGAAGCCGACGCCTACGCGATGGGCCGGATCCTTGCGGAGGAGGGCCGTGCTCTCGGGGTCCACATCGGCTTCACCCCGGTGGCCGACATCAACAACAACCCCGACAACCCGATCATCAATACCAGGAGCTTTGGTGGCGACCCCGCCCTGGTGGGCCGGCTGGTGGCCGCCCAGATCCGCGGGATGCAGGACCATGGCATGATCGCCACCGCCAAGCACTTTCCCGGTCATGGAGATACCAGCACCGACTCGCATATCGGCCTGCCAGTCGTGACCTCCGACTGGACCCGGCTCAGTCAGGCCGAGCTGGCGCCGTTCCGCGCCGCCGTGGCCGCCGGGGTCGGCGCCGTCATGTCGGCGCACGTGGCGCTGCCGGCGATCGACTCGGGTCGGATCCGGCCCGCAACCATGGTCCCCGAGATTCTGACCGGGATTCTCCGCGACTCACTCGGCTTCCACGGCCTGATCGTCACCGACGCCCTCGACATGGGCGGGGTGATCAACGGCTACGGCCGAGATGAGGCGGCGGTCCAGGCGCTGCTGGCCGGAGCCGATGTCCTGCTGATGCCACCTGATCCGGTGGCGGCGGTCGAGGCTATCGCGAACGCGGTGGGGGCCGGCCGGGTCTCCGAAGCCCGGCTCGACGCCTCGGTCCGTCGGCTGCTCATCCTGAAGGAACAGCTCGGCTTGTTTCAGCGACGGACCGTGGACCCGGAGAGACTCGGTGAGGTCATGGCCCGGCGCGCATTCGTCGAGGCCGCGGACAGTGCCAGCACCCGGTCCCTGGTGCTGCTCCGGGATGCGGATGGAGTGATCTCGGCCCTGCGGGCAGGACCGCGGCAGATCACCCTCGTCAGCTATGGGGAGGCCAACTGGGCCACCGCCGGAATCACCCTGGCTGGAGAGCTCCGCCGCCAGGGCCACCAGGTAACCGGCGTCCGACTCTCGCCGGCGAGTGGCCCAGCCAGCTACGACTCCGCGGCCCGCGCCATGTCACCCGGCGGTGTGACCCTGGTGGCCGCATCGGTGCGCGTCGCCTCCGGCAAGGGCTCGGTCGTGATGCCCGACCCCCTCGCGGCCCTCATCTCCCACGCCGATCAGACGGGCCCGACGCTGCTGATCTCGCTCGGCTCGCCATACCTGATTCGCCAGGTCCCTCACGTCCCGGGCTTCCTGCTTGGCTGGACGAGCACTCCTTCGATCGAGCGGGCCGTCGCCGCCGCGCTGGGGGGAGCCCCAATCACCGGGCGGCTCCCGGTCGGAATTCCACCGGACTGGCCGATCGGGGCTGGCCTCACCGTGAAAGCCCGCCCGTGAAACCGCGCCACCTGTCGCTCCTTCTGGCCGGGACACTGGCCTGCGCCCGGAGTCCGTCCCCTGCCCCGATCCCTCGCTGTGATGCCGGACGGTGCGACTGGTCTGGGCTGACCAGCCTGGTCGATTCGGCGGTGGCGGCCGAGGCGGCCCCCGGGGTGGTGGTGGGGATCAGCGTCCGGGGCGGTCGGTTCATCTACGGGACCGGGCGAACCGGGCTCGAGGACCCAACGGTGCCCGGCCCGCGAACGGTCTATGATCTCGCCTCGCTCACCAAGGTGGTGGCCCTGACCACCGGAATCATGCTCGCGGTGGACGAAGGCCGCCTCGCCCTCGACACACCGGCCAGGCTCTGGGTTCCGGAGTTCGCCGGGGCGGGCAAGGACCAGGTCACCCTCCGTCACCTGCTGACCCACACCAGTGGGCTGCCACCCTTCCGGAGACTCTGGCTGGAGACCGCGACCGCTGCCGAGGCGCGGGACACGATCCTGGCCACCCCGCTCGACACCGTGCCCGGGATCCGGACCAGCTACTCCGATCTCGGGGCCATCCTGTTGACCTGGGCGCTGGAGCGCAGCTACGGCACCAGCATCGATACCCTGCTGGAGCAACGCGTCTTCGGCCCGCTCGGCATGCACTCCACCCGCTACCAGCCGCCGGCCACGTGGAGTCGGGGAATCGCCCCGACCGAAGATGATCCTTGGCGGGGTCATATCCTCCGTGGGGAAGTCCACGACGAGAACGCGGCCTGGCTGGGTGGTGTGTCCGGCCATGCCGGGCTGTTCAGCACCGCGGAGGATCTGCTCACCTTCGGGGAATGGCTGCTGAGCGGCCTCACCCCGAGCAGGACCAACGGCGCTGATCACCGATGGCCCGTCCCCGCCCCAAACGCCTTGCCGTCGTTTGTTGTCCCGCAACACCTGGTGGCGGGATCGAGTCGGGCGCTGGGATGGGACACCCCCTCGGAGGGGAGCAGCGCCGGAACCAGGCTCGGCCCGCAGAGCTTCGGACACACCGGTTACACCGGGACTTCGATCTGGATCGACCCGGACCGAGCCCTGGTGGTGGTGCTGCTGACCAACCGGGTGCACCCGACGCGGGACAACCCGCGCCTGACCCCGCTTCGCCCCGCGGTGGCGGACCGGGTGGCGGAGATCGTGGACCGCCCGGCCCGATAATCGGTCCCCGGGAACCCCTCGGCCGCAGGAAATGTTGAATTGTCAGGCCCTGAGGCCCTACTTTACAGGGACCGCGGCAATGGAGCCGCCCAC
>CAYINH010000171.1:0-6035 GCA_964364615.1 uncultured Gemmatimonadaceae bacterium | reverse complement strand
CCTTCGGCAGCAGGAAACCGCTGATCAGGAAGAAGGCCGATCCGGAGCCGCCCAGCACCGAGACGTACTGCTCCCCATTCACCTGATAGCTGACCGGGCCCGCCAGTACTGACGACTGGGCCGCGAACGACCACAGCTCGGCGCCGGTGCTGGCGTTCATCGCCAGGAATCGCCCGTCGACCGTCCCCTGAAACACCAGTCCTCCCGCCGTCGCCAGGGTCCCGCCGTTCCAGGGCCCCCGCCGCTCGGCCCGCCACACCTCGCGCCGGGCCACCGGGTCCCACGCGATCAGCGCCCCGCTGACGGAGTTCTGGATCGCCCGGCGAGTGGCAGGGTCGTCGGGGAGCGCACCATGCAACACGCCAGCGTTCCAGAATCCGTCGTGAACCTTGAAATCCCGGTTCGCGGTGTAATCGAGCGCCAGTTCCTGAATCGGCAGATACACCAGGCCGGTCTTCGGACTGTACGACATCGGATGCCAGTTGTGACCACCCCACCCGCTCGGCCGGACGACGGCAGTGGTGTTCAGGAAGCGAGCCGCCGGATTCTCGATCGGTCGACCGGTTACCGAGTCCACCGCGTGGGCCCAGGCAATGGGGTAGCCCGGTGGGGTGTCCTCCGCCCGGGGCAGGGGCAGGTATGGGGTGGCCGAGAGCAGTTTGCCGTCGCGCCGATCGAGCAGGTAGAAGAAGCCGTTCTTCGGCGCCTGCATGGCGACGGGCCGGTCGGTGCCACCGATCGACATCGTCGCCAGGATGATCGGCTGGGTGGCGGTGTAGTCCCAGGTCTCGCCGGGGGTGGTCTGATAGTGCCACTTGTAGTGACCGGTCGACGCATCGAGCGCCACGATCGAACTGAGGAAGAGATTGTCCCCCCCACCCGGTGACCGGATCTGCTGATTCCACGGCGATCCGTTCCCGACCCCGATCAGGGCCTGGTCGAACTCGGGGTCGTAGACGATCGCGTCCCACACCGTGCCGCCGCCGCCCAGCCGCCACCACTCCCCGTTCCTGGTCGCGGCCGCGACCGCCAGAATCGAATCGGAGGCGGCGTCGTCGGGTCCCAGCGCCGGGTTACCGGGCACGGTGTAGAACCGCCACCGCAAGGCGCCGGTCTCCGCATCGTAGGCCGACACGAAGCCCCGGACTCCGTACTCGGCCCCCCCGTTGCCGATGAACACCAGCCCCTTGGCCGCCCGGGGGGCCCCGGTGATGGTGTACGCCGCGTCGGGGTCGGTGGTCATCACCTCCCAGCGGACTGTGCCGTCCGCCCGGTCGAGCGCCACCAGCCGTCCATCGATCACACCCAGATAGAGGTTGTGGCCGTACACGGCCACGCCCCGGTTGACCACGTCGCAACAGGCCTTGGAGCCGACCCGGTGATCGACCGCCGGGTCGTAGCTCCATCGCACCTCGCCGGTCTTCGCGTCGAGCGCGGTCACCACGCTCCAGGCCGACGTCACGTACATGACCCCGTCCACCACGATCGGGGTGGCTTCGGCGCCCCGACTGGTCGGCAGTTCGCGGCTCCAGGCCAGGCCGAGGGAGGCCACCGAGGCGGTGTCGATTGCGAGGAGCGGGCTGAACCGCTGTTCGCTGTAGCTGCGGCCGTGACTGAGCCAGTTGCCGGGCTCCGCATCGGCCGCCGCGATCCGGGCGGTGTCGACGGCGCGGCTGCCGCAGGCCACCTGGGTGAGAGCGAGCGCGACGATCGAGCACAGTGACAGCCGGACCTGGGAGTTCATTGGCCAACGTCCTCGCAGAGAAATGGGTGCTCGGGGAGACCATGTAAGGTGTCGACAATCCTCAAACTTGCAAGGATGAGGCGCCTGGGCCTTCGATCCTGTCCATGGGGCGGCCTCCCGGCGCCGGGCGGTCGCGGTGCCCCTAAATTGCGGATCCGCGTCCCCCGGAGTATTCTCAAAACGATGAGCCCCCCCGACCACAAGGCCACTCCATGACCACCCTCCGCATCAACGGCCGGGACGTCACCGTCGAGGTACCAGCCGACACGCCGTTGCTCTGGGTTCTGCGCGACACGCTCGGCATGACCGGTACCAAGTTCGGCTGCGGGATCGCCCAGTGCGGGGCCTGCACCGTCCACCTGAACGGCGAAGCCGTTCGCTCGTGCAACCTGCCGGTCGGCGGACTGACCGGAAGCCCGGAGATCACCACCATCGAGGGACTGTCCGACGACGGGAGCCACCCGGTTCAGGAGGCCTGGATTGCCGAGCAGGTGCCCCAGTGCGGGTACTGCCAGTCGGGCCAGATCATGAGTGCCGTGGCCCTGCTCAAGAAGAACCGGGACCCCAGCGATGCCGACATCGACACGGCGATGGCCGGGAACCTCTGCCGTTGCGGCACCTACCAGCGGATCCGACGAGCGATCCATCGGGCCAGCGGAGGTGCCAGATGACCAGCACTCTCTCACGGCGCGACTTCCTGTGGACCGGCGTCACGGCCGGGGCCGGGTTGACGATCGCCATGCAGCTCGGGTGCCGGGCGGGCGAGCCCTCGGGCCCGGTCACCACCCCGTTCAATCCCAACGCGTTTCTCAAGGTGAGCACCGACGGCTCGGTCACCGTGGTCTGCGGCTACTCCGAGATGGGTCAAGGCGTCCTGACCGCGGTGCCCCAGATGGTGGCCGAAGAGCTCGACGTGGAGTGGACCAAAGTCCGGGTCGAGCAGTCGCCCGCCGGCGAGCCCTGGTTCAACCCGATGTTCGGCATTCAGGGGACGGGAGGCAGTTCCACGGTCCGTGCCTCCTGGACCCAGCTCCGCACCGCCGGCGCCCAGGCCCGCGCCATGCTGGTAGCCGCCGCCGCCGCTCGCTGGGGCGTGTCGGCGGACCAGTGCCGCACCGAGGACGGCTACGTCCTTAAGGCAGGCTCGGGCGACCGGCTGGGGTACGGCGCGCTGGCCGAAGAGGCGGCCGCCCTGCCGGTACCGGAGACCGTCACTCTCAAGGACGCCAAGGACTTCAAGATCCTGGGCAAGGCGGTGCCCCGACTGGACGTCCCCGACAAAGTGACAGGCAGGGCCGGGTTCGGCATCGACGTGCAGGTCCCCGGCCTCCTGGTGGCCATGGTGGCCCGCTGTCCGGTGTTTGGTGGCAAGGCGGTCCGGTGGGACGAGGCGGCGGCGCTCGCCGTGCCGGGAGTCCGCCATGTGGCGGCCATCAGCAGCGGGGTCGCGGTCGTGGCCGACGGCTACTGGGCCGCCCGCAAGGGGCGGGAGGTCCTGGCGGTCGAGTGGAACGGTGGCGCCAACGCCGGCCAGTCGAGTGCAAAGATCTCGGCCCAGCTCGCCTCGCTTGTTCAGAAGCGAGGCATGGAGGTCCGCCGGGAGGGCGCGGGCTCGGCGGCGCAGCCGGGGACGACCATTGAAGCTGTCTATGAAGTGCCCTATCTGGCCCACGCCTGCATGGAGCCGATGAACGCCACCGCCCACGTGGAGGCCGACAAGGTCACCATCTGGGGGCCGATCCAGTTCCAGGCTTCGGCGGGCAACGCCTTCGGGGGCGGCGCCCGGGAGATCGGGGCGGCGATCGGCGGGGTCCCCATCGAGCAGGTCACCGTCCACACCACATTGCTGGGTGGCGGGTTTGGCCGGCGGTTCTTCCTCGACTACGTGGCGGAAGCGGTGGAGTGCTCCAAGGCCACCGCGGCACCGGTCAAGGTGGTCTGGGACCGCGAGGACGATGTCCGGCACGATTTCTATCGCCCGGCCTCACTGGCCTGGTTCCGGGGCACGGTGGCCGATGGCGCCCCGGTCTCGTGGGTCAACCGGGTGGCGTGCCCGGCGATCCTGCCGGGGGAGCCCGGCAAGGCGGAGACCGACTCGGTGGAGGGTCTGGCCAATTTCCCGTACACCATCCCCAACGTCCTGGTGGAGGCACACAACCCCGCCCTGGGTGTTCCGGTCGGGTTCTGGCGCTCGGTGGGCTCGTCACAGAACGCCTTCTTCTCCGAGTGCTTCATTGATGAGCTGGCCGCGGGCGCGGGCAAGGATCCCTTCGAGTTCCGGCGCGATCTGCTCGGCAACGCTCCCCGTCACAAGCGGGCGCTGGAGCTGGCTGCCGAGAAGGCCGGGTGGGGAACCCCGCTGCCGGCGGGTCGGGCGCGCGGGATCGCGGTGGCCGAGTCGTTTGGCAGCTTTGTGGCCCAGGTGGCCGAGGTGTCGATGGAGAACGGGGTACCTCGGGTGCACCGGGTCGTGGTGGCCATCGACTGTGGTCCCATCGTCAACCCCGACATCATCGCGGCCCAGATGGAGAGCGGGGTCATCTTCGGGCTGACCGCCGCGCTGTATGGTGAGATCGGCATCGAGGGCGGCCGGGCGGTCCAGGGCAACTTCGACAGCTACCTGATGGTGCGGCACGCCGAGGCGCCCGTGGTCGAGACCCACATCGTGCCCAGCACCGATATTCAGGGCGGCGTGGGAGAGCCGGGCACCCCGCCTATCGCTCCGGCAGTGGTCAACGCGCTCGCGGCCCTCACCGGCGAGCGGATCAGGAAGCTCCCGCTGGTGCCCGGAATCGTGTTGGCTCCGGCGTGAGGATGAGGGGGTAGCCGGTCCCGCGGGCTGCGGTCAGCGCGACCTCCCCAAGCTCACAGGTCAACCAGTCGGTCGTAGGTCTCGGGCCGCCGATCCCGATAGAACTGCCAGACGTTCCGGACCTCCCGGATCTGGTCCAGGTTCAGTTCGGCGGTGATCAACTCCGTCCGATCCCGCGATCCGGTGGCCAGGAACTGGCCGCGCGGGTCGCAGAAGTAACTCTGGCCGTAGAATTCCCCGACATCCCACGGCTGTTCCCGCCCGACCCGGTTGATGGCGCCGACGAAGTAGGCGTTGGCCACGGCGTGGGCCGGCTGTTCGAGTTTCCAGAGGTATTCCGAGAGTCCCGCCACGGTGGCCGAGGGGTTGAACACGATCTCGGCTCCATTGAGCCCCAGCGCCCGGGCTCCCTCCGGGAAGTGCCGGTCATAGCAGATGTAGACCCCGATGTCCGCGTACTGGGTCTTGAACACCGGATAGCCGAGGTTCCCGGGCTTGAAATAGAACTTCTCCCAGAACCCCGGTCCGCAGTGCGGAATGTGGTTCTTCCGGTACTTGCCCAGGTAGCTGCCGTCGGCGTCGATCACGGCGGCGGTGTTGTAGTAGACCCCCGTCCCGTCCTGCTCGTACAGCGGCACCACGATGACCATGCTGTGCCGCCGGGCGACCTCCTGCATCAGTCGAGTCGTCGGGCCGTCGGGAATCGACTCGGTCGCGTCGTACCACCGGGGGGTCTGCTCGGCGCAGAAGTAGGGCCCGGTGAAGATCTCCTGCATGCAGACGATCTGGACCCCCTCCCGGGCCGCCTGCTCGATCAACGGCAGGTGCTTGGCCAGATTCGCCTCGCGAATTGTCTCGAGCGGTTCATCGGTCTTGCAGGCATGAGTGGCCTGGATCAGACCGCACTTCACGATTCGGGACATGGTCGCCCTCCGGGCGCGAAATGAGTGCTACAGGTGGTTGTCCGGAGGTCACGCCGCCGGAAGGTCGACCGCCGCTGCAAGGTCACCGGCATCCGTGCGCGACCGCATCAGCGCCAGGTAGATGCCAAAGCTCAAGCCGAAGGTCACAAACCAGGCATAGGTGTACAGGGTGTCGAGGAAGGTCGGGTTCTGCACCTGCCCGCCCGGGGTCCCGGCCGCGTGGAGGAATCCCGGCAGCACGGGGAGGACCGCCAGCACCAGTGCCGCGATGGCGCGCCAGTTGACCCCGTTCCGGTAGCGGTACCGGCCGGTGAGGAGGAACAGGTCGCGCACCGCCAGCTGCTGCCGCCGCAGGACCCAGTAGTCGGCGATCAGAATCCCGCCCAGGGCCCCCATCAGACTCGAGTAGCCGATCAGCCAGGTGAAGATGTACGCGGCGGCGTCGGAGTAGAGCCGCCACGGCATCATGGCGATCCCGACTACCGCGGTGATCAACCCCCCGGTGACATAGCTGATCAGCTTCGGACTCAGGTTGGAGAAGTCGTTCGACGGGGAG
>CAYINH010000170.1:0-6046 GCA_964364615.1 uncultured Gemmatimonadaceae bacterium | reverse complement strand
GAATCGTTCCGGAAGAGAACCTTCCGCCACGACTCCCCTCCATTGGAGGACTTGAAGATCCCGCGCTCCGGACTCGGCCCCCAGACCTTCCCCAGCGCGGCGACGTAGACCACCTCTGGATTGTTCGGGTGAATCCGGATCTTGGAGATGTGCCGGGTCTCGACCAACCCGAGGTAGCGCCAGGTTCGGCCGGCGTCGGTGGTCTTGTAGACCCCGTCCCCGTGCGAGGTGTTGCCCCGGATCGGGAACTCGCCGCCGCCGACGTAGACCACGTCGGGATTGATGGGGGCCACCGCGATCGCCCCGATCGTCCCCCCGAAGTGCTTGTCGGAGACCGGACTCCAGTTCTCGCCGCCGTCGGTGGACTTGAAGACCCCACCCCCGGTGGTCCCCATCCAGTACTCGTTGGGGCGCGCCACGGAACCCGCCGCGGCGACCGAGCGGCCGCCCCGGGCCGGGCCGGTGTTACGCCACCGGAGGCCGGAGTAGGCGGTGGTGTCGACCCCGCCGGTCTGGCTGGCGAGCGGAGCGGGGAAGGCAGGGGTCAGGAGGGCAAGGCTGGCGGCAAGCAGGACGGTCTGGCGCACGGAAGGAACCCTTGGGCAAGAGGATGGGGGACGAGACTCGAAGAGTGTACCCGGATGGGGACCGGGACAAGTCCGCTGGGAACGTGGCACAGCGGGAGCGGTTGCCGGTTACCAGTTACCGGCTACCAGCTACCGGCTACCGGTTACCCGACGGTGGTGGCCAGGGCCCGAATCGCCCGCCGCAGCCGACGGTGCCCATCGAACGCTCGGACGAAGTCCGACTCGCGCCGCCCGCCCTTGGCCCGGATGACCGCCCCGAGCGCCTTCCGGTCGGCCAGCGGCCAATCGGCCACACCAGGCAGGGCGGCGACCACCGGAGCCCAGCGGGAAAACCACAGCCGCTCTCCCGCGGTCCAACCCCGCCGGCTGCCCTGCCCCAGGATGCCGGCCATCTCGCGCTCGAGTATTTTCTCGCCCGCCTCCCGATCGGAGCCGAACCGGCGGCCCAGCAGATCGGTCACGGCGAGGCCGACATTGGCGAAGGGGAGCACCCCCATCACGTCCTCCCGGGGGCGGCCAATGTGGTGGTAGAGGTTGTGCGCCGCCAGTCGGCGGAGGGTGGCCAGACTGGAACGGTGAGCCGGCCGTCGTCGCATCCGGGCCAGCTCCTCCCTCATGAGCGTCACCGTCTCCGGCGCCCGAGGCCGGAATCCGAGCTTCTGATAGAACCACCAGGCGCCGGAGCGGAGTCCCTCCGTATTGCCCTCGCCGCCCAGCTGGTAGGGGTAGATCGCAAAGGCGGTGCACCCCAGAAGGTGCCGGAAGGCGGCCAGCACCTGACCGTAGACATGGGCTGCCTCGACCCCGCGAAACGGGTCGAAGACGTTGTAGGCCACCTCGGCGGAGTGGAAGAGGCCGCTGACCACTCCGTAGCCAGTCGGTACCCCATTCCGCAGCGTGAGGTACCCATACACCGACTCAAGCAGCAGCCGGCGCTCGGGAATCATCCCGATCACGACGAACTCGAGACCATCGCCGGCGTCGACCACCCGCACGTCGTCCGGGCTGGCATAGGCAAAGGCGTCGAGGTCCCTGCCCCGGCTCACCATCGCTTCGCGGGCCAGATCGATCATCCGGCTGGCCTCCGCCGGAGGCACCGAGGTCACCCCCGGCGGTCGCTTTCGAAGGACCCGGTCGAGGTCGGGACGCCCTCCGCTGAGCGGACCGGAGACGAAGTGATTCCGGCCTCTGGGCAGATGGGCGTGGGTCCGACTCGGAGTGTCGGGACCCGCCGACAGTTTGAACATGATGCCCAGGTCCTCAAAGACCGATTCTCTGACCCAGACGTCGGCGCGCAACGCGGCCATGCGGAGGAGCAGGAAGGTCCCGTCGGTCTCGTCCGCGCCCTTCATCCGCCGGACCCACTCCCTGAGGGAGAGCGGGGCCTCATCGAGTCCGGGGGTCTCGGCGTACAGGGCGAGAAGGTGGAGGATGTCTTCGAGCCGGTCGGCACGCTCCAGGTCCGGCCATGACACGGTCAGCTGCTTGGGCCACCGTTGGGCCAGCCACTGGGCGGTCGGGTGGAAGAAGGAGTAAAAGGTCGGGGTGCCGGCGATGCCGCTGTCCTGAAGCGCGGTCGCGTGGCGTCGCAGATCGGGCCTCCGGGCGAACGAGGCCAGGAGTCGCTCCACCCGGGCCAGGAGGTCGGCCGAGTCCGGATAGGCCCGGAGGAAGCAGAGGACCTCGTGGAAACGGCGCACCGCACTGGCAGTGGGAAGCCTCCGCGAGGCAAGCTGGTCGAGCAGGGCGGCCTTGGGTTCGGCAAGCCCTGGTCCGTAGCTGCGGTGGATGCGCTCAAGTTCACGGAGCGGCGCGCTCATGGTGGGGAACCGTTCGGCATGGGACCCTGGGGTCGGAGACCCCGGAAACTAGTCCGGCCCGCGAGTAACGTGGAGCCGCACCCTGACGTTTCGAGCCCGAAACGTGCTTGACCATGCAACGGTCTGCGGCTTGGGCGCATCATACTCCAGTGTAGGGGATGCTGGGTCCGGAATGGCACCGGATGCCTCGTTTAGGGACGGACATCATGGTCAAGCGCAACGAAGCAGTACAGGAGAAGGTGCTTCAGGTCAGCGACGGGAACGGTCGGTGTATCGGTCGAGTCGTCCTGCCCACCGGGGATGAGATTCTAGGCCCTCACGCCGGGACCGTATTCCTGAACCGCAAAACACCGCCGCTCCGGCCCAACTTCCCCTGCATCACTCCTCCTGCCGGAGAGACGAGCGGCTGATTCACGCCCGACTCTCCTGCGTCTCGTCGAAGGCCTCGCACATCAGGTTCACTGTGCGAGGCCTTTCGTCATGTCCGTCGCCAGGAGAGATGAAGATCCCCAGCGTTACTCGTCGCCCAAGCCGGGAGGCCCTGCTTCGATCGGGGGCGCTGTGCGTGGCATTGACTCTGGCGCCCCAGGCTCCGGAAACCGGGTCCGCCGCACCGGTACCTCGCCAGCGTCCAGATACGGTCCTCGCCGCCGCCGAGTCGGCTATCCGGAGCGGCCGCCCCTGGCAGGCGACCGAGCTGCTGGATTCCCTGCTTCGGCACTCCCGAACCCGGCCCCCGAACGTGGTGCTTGTAGCGGCTCGCGCCGCGGCCGGCTGGGGTGGTTGGTCGCGGGTGGAACGGCTCCTTCAGGGAGCAGGGTGGCTCGACAGTTTCAATGGCGAGGGCCACGCTCTTCTGGCCCGGGCCGCCCTGGAATCGGGGCGGACCAACACCGCCCTCGACCATGTCCGTCGTTCGGTGGCGGGAGCCGTGGGTATCTCCAGCGGTCCGCGTTTCGTGACCCTGGGCCGGGCCTGGGACCGACTCGACCAGCGGGACTCCACAGCTGGGGGTAGGCGGCGTCGCAATCGCTTGGCGGCATGGGGAGGGATACCCCAACAGGCGCTCGGGGCGAACCGGGTGACCAGGGGGGGGACTGCAACTTCGACGCGGTATCGGGCATCCTGTAGTATCGTGCTACAATTGATCTTTGCCCACTCTCCAGGAGGTCGCCCGATGTCCGGCCTGACCCTGGCCCTGTGTCTGGTGACCACCGCCGCGACGGCTCAGGTGCCGACGGTGTCCTATGCCAGGCCCGAGGCCACATTCGAGGAGCCGTTCACTTCGCTTCGCGGCGTGCGGGAGATGGCTGACGGGCGGGTGATGGTCAGCGACATCAGGGACAAGACCGTCCAGATCATCGATCTCAGGACCGGCACCGCCGTCGCCGTGGGCCGGGAAGGCCGGGGCCCCGGTGAATGGAGCCTGCCGGTGGCCCTCTGGCCTCAGCCTGATGGTCAGACCCTGCTCCAGGACTTGGGGAACATGCGCTACCTCCTGATCGGGGCCGACGGCAAGCCGATCCGGGCCATCGCGCCGCCCAGGCCGTCGGGTGGGCAGTCCCAGGGAATCTCGTTGCTCCCCATGATGATCGATCTTCGCGGAACGGACGCCCAGGGCCGACTCTACTTCCAGGGATCCGCCATGCGATCCGGGGAGGCAGGCCCTGATTCGGTGCCCATCCTGCGCTGGGACCTGAAGGAAACGGTGGACACCGCCGGCTGGGTCCCGATCACCAGGGAGGGCCGGCCGCAGGTCACCCGAACCAACAACTCGATCATGGTGCGAAGAGCGGACCGGGCCTGGCCCTCAGAGGTCCAGTGGGCCACGGCCAGCGATGGCCGGGTGGCGATGGCGCACCCGGCCCCCTACCGGGTGAATTGGGTCGGGCCCGCGGGGACCCGAGTCGGCGCGACGGTGCCCTACACGCCGATCAGGGTCACCGAGGCGGAAAAGAAGGCCTACCGCTCGGCGATGACCCGGTCCACTCCGATCATGATCACCCTGGGCGGCCCGGGCGGGGGGGCCGGGGCCCGGAGCAACGCGGCTCAGCGGATGCCGGAAGAGGACACCGAGTGGCCCGAGACGATGCCGCCCTTCACCGGTCGGGACGCGATCCTGGTGACTCCGGAGGGCGAGGCGTGGGTCCGGCGGACCGGCCAGGGCGCCGAACCGGTTCCGAGCTACGACGTGTTCGACGGCACCGGCAAGCTGGTCCGTCAGGCCACCCTCCGCCCCAGGAGCCGGGTGGCCGGGTTCGGCCACGGCACCGTCTACCTGGTCCGCCTGGATGAGGACGACCTCCAGTACCTGGAGCGGTACCGGAGGTAGTCCGTGCCCTCAGCGGGTGTACTTCTGGTACCAGCTGTCCATGTAGAGGAACGTGCGCATCGCGTTCGAGGGCTTGGACATCGTCCCATGCCACTCGCCCTCGAACCGGAGCAGCGCCGCTGGCACCCCCCGCATGGCCAACGCCGCATAGAACTCCTCGGACTGGGGCATCGGGGTGCGCTGGTCGAGGACCCCGGTCATCACCACCGTCGGGGTGGTTACCTTCCCGACATGCATCAGGGATGACTGTCGCAGCCAGGGGGCCGGATCTTCCCAGAACGGCCGGTCGAAGAAGTTCTGGGTAAAGAGCGGCACGTCGGCATGGCCGACGAAGCTCAGCCAGTTGCTGACGGGACAGCGGACCGCCGCCGCGGCAAACCGGTCGGTGTGACCGATGACCCAGCTGGAGAGAACGCCACCACCGCTGCAGCCCCCGACGTACATCCGCTTCTGATCGACGATCCCCCGCCCCACGACGGTATCGACCGCCGCCATGAGGTCGTCGTAGTCGACCGACGGGTAGGCCCGCTCGATGGCGTTGCCGAAGTCGGTCCCGTATCCCGTGCTGCCCCGGGGATTGGTGTACAGCAGCAGGTAGCCCGCGGCGGCAAACCACTGGAAGAAGTTGTTGAAGCCCACGTTGTAGGTTCCGTGGGGCCCACCATGGATCTCCATCACCAGCGGGTACTGCTTGGCGGGATCGAATCCCGGCGGCCGGACCAACCATCCCTGGACCCGGGCACCACCACTCGAGGTGACCCAGATCTCCTCGACCTCGCCCAGCTGCCGGCCCGCGAGGAGATCATCATTGACCGCGGTGAGCTGAGCGATGTCGGTCGGCTTCCTGAGATTGACGGTGACAATGTCTGGCGGCTTGTGGTAGCTGGTGCGCACCCCGACCGCCACCTGCGACCGGGAGACGGCACCGAGCGAGAGCAGATGGGTGCCCGTGGTGACGGTGCGCACCCCCCCCGTGCTCCCGGCAAAGTGGATGTTGGCGGTCCCTTCGTGGTCGGCGGTGAAGTAGACTCCCTTCCCGTCCGGTGCCCAGACGAGATTCCCGGGGTCGCGGTCGAAGTTCCCCGACACCATCCGCGAGGTCCCGGTGGCCCAGTCCATCAGATAGAGATCCTCGGCCCGGTAGCTCTTTCGGGTCTTCTCATATCCGGTGTACGCGATGGTCTTCCCGTCGGGCGAAAAGACCGGCCGATGCCAGGTTCCGGGGATCGTGGTGAGCTGGCGGACCTCACCGCCCGCCACATCGATGGCGAACAGATGGGCGTCCCGGTAGTTCAGATCGGCGTCCT
>CAYINH010000169.1:0-6057 GCA_964364615.1 uncultured Gemmatimonadaceae bacterium | reverse complement strand
TCGGGGCTGGTCGGGGTGCTGGTCCAGGTCGAGACTGGGTCGAGCGTGGTGCACACCTGGGCGCACCCCGAGTTCCGGGCCAGTGCCGTCACCGCCCAGGGCGAGGTGCTCGGCATCGTCGCGCCGACTGCGGATGATGGCCCCGGGCTCCAGGCGCTGGAGTTCCGGGGCGTCGCCTATCGCGATACCGTGCCGGAGGGCACCCTGGTGATGACCTCCGGACTCGGCGGGGTCTACCCCCGCGGCATCGCGATTGGCCGGGTGAGTGGGGTGCGGCGGGAGGAGCTTGGCTGGGAACGGGTGTATCGGCTGACGCCGACGGTCAATCCCGGGCTGGTCGGGCATGTCCTCATCCTCACCCGTCCCGTGGTCCCCGCACTGAAATCCGCGGACAGCCTCCCGTCGGCCTACCAGGACAGCCTGCCATGATATCCCGTCGCGGTCGCGGCTGGCCCCTCTGGCTGGTCCTGGTCCTCCTGGTGCTGATGCATTTCTACGTCAGGCCCCGGTTGTACTCCGGACCTGGGGCGCCCGACTTTCTGCTGATCGCCCTGGTGATCTACTCGCTCCGCTCCCGGCCAGGCCCGGCGGCGGTGGCCGGGTTCATCACCGGTATCGCGACCGACTTGCTGGTCCCGGTCCGGCTCGGGGCCGGGGCCCTGGCGCATACCCTGGTCGGCTACGGCACGTCCTGGGGGCGCTCGGTATTCTTTCCGGACAACCTGCTGGTCAACGGCGGGATGTTTGCGTTGGGGGTGCTGCTCCGGAACGCCGTGCTGCTCCTGCTGTCCGGCTCGGGCCCCGCCGGGCTGCTCCAGGCTCTGGCGCCGGGTTCGCTCCTCCAGGCCCTGACCACCGCCGTGGCGGGCACCCTGGTCACCCTGGTGATCCGCCACCGGGTCGACTTCCGGCTCGACGAGTGAGCGTCTTCGCGTCGCACCGGCTCGAGGAGCGCGCCAGCCGGTTCCGCTGGGTGCTTACAGTGATGTTCCTGGTGCTGCTCGGCGCTTTCTTCAACACCCAGATTGTGCAGCACGAGCGGTTCCGACTCCGGTCGGAATCCAATCGGCTCCGGGCGATTCCGCTGGCCGCGCCCCGGGGGCCGGTCCTCGACCGGAACGGGCTGGTGATCGCCGACAACATCCCCGGGTATTCGGTCAAGTTGCTGGGGTCCGGCACCGATTCGCTCCGGGCCGTGCTGGAGCGGATGGCCGGGTATGTCCCGATCGACAGCGCGGACATCGACCAGGTGGTTCGCCGGTATCGAGCAGCACCGTACCAGCCAGCCCTGGTCTTCAACAGCATGGCCTTCGAGACGATCGCCCAACTGGAGGAACACCGGGTCGAGTTCCCGGGACTGGTGATCCAGACTGAACCGCGGCGGTTCTATCCGGCCGGTCCAGCGGTCGGGCATGTGATCGGGTACGTCGGGGAGGTCTCCGAAGATGATCTGGGTCAGTCCCGGTTTCCGGGAGCCCGGCTGGGGACCATCGTGGGACGGGAGGGCCTGGAAAAGCAGTATGACGACGTGCTCCGTGGCCGGGAAGGCATGCGCTACATCGAGGTGAACGCCCGGGGCGCCATGGTCCGGGAGGAGGCGACGGCGCCCTCGGTGAGCCCGGTCGAGGGTCGCCCCTTGCAGACCACCCTCGATCTGCCGCTCCAGCTGTACATCGACAGCCTGTTTACCGACTCGCTCCCGGGAGTGCGCGGGGCGATGGTCGCCATGCGGTCCAGCGGCGAAATCCTGGCTCTCTACTCGGCCCCGAGCTTCGATCCGAACGATTTCATCGGCGGGATCAGCCGGGAAAAGTATCGGGCCCTCACCGCCCCATCGGCAGGGCTGCCGCTGTTCAACCGGGCCATCAAGGGGGCCTACCCTCCGGCCTCGCCGTTCAAGCTGGCCACGGCCGCGATGGCCCTCCGGCGGGGCCTGGTCACCTTCTCCAGCCGGATGGAGCAGCCCTGTCGCGGCGGGTTCCGCTTCGGCAACCGGGTCTTCAAGTGCTGGAAGTCGGAGGGCCATGGATCGCTCGACCTGATCGGCGCCATCGCCTCGAGTTGCGACGTGTACTTCTACCAGCTGGGGCTTCGACTCGGGCTCGATGCGTTCCTGGAGGATGGGGAGAAGTTCGGGCTCCGGCAGCCGAGCGGGATTGATCTCGGCAGTGAGACCGCCTCCTTCTTTCCGCCCTCCCGGGCGTACTACGACCGGACCTATGGCCCGCGGGGGTGGACCAACGCCGTCACCCTGAACCTGGCGATCGGCCAAGGGGAGAACAACCAGACCCTGATGAACGTGATGAAGTTCTATCAGGCCCTGGCCGGCGATGGCCACGCCGTCACCCCATATCTCGTCGCGCCCGACAGCAGCGCGGCCGGGTTCGACCTCGGTCTCACCGCCCGCCAGCTGGAGGGGCTGCGGGAAGCGATGATCGCGGTCGTCAACTGGGGGACTGCCGCCGCCAGCCGGGGCTCCGACCTGAATGTGGCGGGGAAGACCGGGACCGCCCAGAACCCCCACGGGCCCGACCACGGCTGGTTCATCGCCTTTGCGCCCGCGGACCGGCCGGAGATCATCGTGGGCAGCATCATGGAGGCAGCGCTGCACGGCTCCACGGTGGCCCCCTGGGTGATCCGGGTGATCCGGCGGTACATGGCGGCCCGAGGGCTTGACCCCGGCGCGGTGATCGAGGTCCTGGTGCCAGTGGACTCGGCCCCCCGGGTCGAACTTCTGATCACCGACACCACGACGGCGCGGCGATGAGTCGCCGGGGTCTCGATCGCGGGCTGCTCACCGCCGTCGGCGCGCTGCTCATCTATGGCCTGCTGGTGCTGTACTCGGCGGGTCAGACCGACGCGCCGACCGACGCGGCAGGGGCCTGGGTCCGACAGCTGATCTGGATCGGACTGGGAGTGGTGACCGCGTTCGTCGTCTTCCGGTTCTCCTTTCGGTTCCTGGAATGGGCCGCGCCGATGGCGTACATCATCGGCCTGCTGGTGCTCCTCCTGACCCTGGCGATCGGAACCGGAGCGGGGAGCGCCGCGGGCACCAGGAGCTGGATCGCCATCGGCGGGTTCCGGCTGGGCCAACCAGTCGAGTTCGCCAAGCTGGCGACCATCCTCATGCTGGCCAGGTATCTGTCGGGGCTCCGGGAGCCGCCAGAATCCCTCCGGGCCCTGCTCCCGGTTTCGCTGATCGCCGGGGTGCCGGCTGTGCTGGTCCTGCTGCAGCCCGATCTTGGCAGTGCGATCGTCTTCGCCGGTATCCTGTTCGGGATGCTCTACTGGGCCGGGGTCCGTCCGTTCCTGCTGCTATTGCTGGCGTCTCCGGTCCTGAGTCTGGTGCTGGCCGTCGACACCACGCTCTGGGGAGCCTGGATGGTGGCCCTCTTCGTCATCATCCTGCTCGGTCGGGCATTCGTGACGGAGGGGATCGCTATCTACCTCATCAACTCGGCGATGGGGGTCCTGGCCATCGTCCTGTGGGACAAGCTCAAGCCCTACCAGCAGAAACGGCTCACCACCTTTCTCAACCCGGAGATCGACCCGGCAGCGGCGGGGTATCAGGCGATCCAGTCGCGGGTGGCCGTCGGTTCCGGCGGATGGTTCGGCCACGGTCTGACCCAGGGCCCCCAGAAGCGACTGGCCTTTCTGCCGGAGCAGGGAACCGACTTCGTCTTTTCGATCGTGGGAGAGGAACTGGGGTTCGTCGGCGTCCTGCTGGCCCTGGCCCTCTTCTTCTTCCTGCTGGTGTGCCTGATCCGGATTGCCCGGCGGGCGACCGAACCGTTCACTTCGATGGTCGTCTTCGGGATCATGGCATTGCTGCTGAGCCACATCTTCGAAAACGTAGGGATGACCGTGAGCCTCACCCCGATCACCGGCATTCCCCTCCCGTTCTTCTCCTACGGCGGCTCCTTCCTCCTGGCCCTCTCGGTGGCCATCGGGCTCTGCCTGCGGGCCGCCTGGGACGCCAGGCTTGCCGGCTATGCTGATATGTGATAAGGAGTTACGGCCAGAGGCCTAGCGCAGAAGCGTCGCACCAGGCAAATTGGTGATGCGTGTCACATTCTCCCGGAAACAGCACCTCTCCAACCACTGGCTGTCATGGCGTGGTTTAAGAAGGAACGAAAACCTCGTCCCGCGCAACGCGAGCGTCTGGAGATTCCCGCCGACGCCTGGGAGAAGTGTGGGGACTGCGGCCATCTCGATCTCAAGGCCAGATTCCAGAAGAACCTCAATGTCTGCCCCGAGTGCGGCCGGCATCGCCGGTTCCTGGCCGAGGAGTACATCGACCTGCTCACCGACGACGGGTCCTGGGAAGACCTCTTCGAGAACCTCCGATCGGTGGATACCCTGGGGTTCGAAGGCTACCGGGGCCGGATCGAGGCCAGTGAGAAGAAGGCCGGGCGGATGGACGCGATCTATACCGGAGCCGCCGAGATCGAAGGGATGCCGTACCATCTCGGGGTGATGAACTTCGCGTTCATGGGCGGATCGATGGGGTCGGTGGTGGGGGAGAAGATCGCCCGCCTGGCCCGCCGTTCGGCGGACAAGCAAATCCCCCTGGTGCTGGTCTGCACCTCGGGTGGGGCCCGGATGCAGGAGGGAGTCCTCTCGCTGATGCAGATGGCCAAGACCTCGGCGGCGATTGCCCAGCTGCGACGGGCCAGCATCCCCTTCATGACCATCCTCACCGACCCGACCACCGGGGGCGTCTCTGCCTCCTTTGCGATGCAGGGAGATGTGATCATCGTAGAGCCGGGCGCCGTCGTCGGATTCGCCGGTCAGCGGGTGATCAAGCAGACCATTGGCCAGGATCTTCCGGAGGGGTTTCAGACGGCGGAGTTTCTGCTGGAGAAAGGGCAGATCGATGCGGTCGTTCCGCGCGCCTCGCTGCGAGATACCACGGCCCGGCTGCTGCGCCACATGGCGGGACAGCGTCCCGCGACCGCCCCGGCCAGCGTCTCCGCGTCCACCTGACCTCGGGCTCCGTCGGCCCGTCTTCGCTCTCCAACCTGCTTCCGATCCGTGACCCTTTCCTACCAGGGGGCGCTCGAGTTTCTCTACCCCCGGACCACCACGATCAAATTTGGGTTGGAGCGCACCGTCGCCCTGCTGGAAGCCCTGGGACGGCCCGACCGGCTCTTCCCCGTTATCCATGTGGGCGGGACGAACGGGAAGGGGAGCGTGTGCGCCCTGGTGGCCGGTGCCCTGCAGGCGGCGGGGTGGCGGGTGGGCCTCTATACCTCTCCCCATCTGGTCTCGTTCCGGGAGCGGTTCACGGTCAATGGTCTGCCGATCAGTGAATCGGCGATCGCGATGTGGATCGAGCAACTCCGACCCCGGATTGAACAGCTCGACGCGACCTTCTTCGAGGCAGGCACCGCCCTCGCCTTTGCGGACTTCGCGGCCCGCGGCGTCGAGATCGCGGTCATCGAAGTGGGCCTCGGTGGGCGGCTGGACAGTACCAACGTGGTGCAGCCGCTGGTAAGCGCCGTGACCAAGATCGAGCTCGATCACCAGAAATATCTGGGCGACACCCTCGAAGCCATCGCTGGAGAAAAGGCCGGGATCGCCAAGCCCGGCGCGCCGTTTGTGGTGGGGGAGACCCGCCCCGAACTGCTCCGGGTGCTCGCAGCCGCAGCCGACCGATCGGTGGCGGCCCTGGCCCCCGGGGCGCGGGCGGACCTGCGGGTGGTGCCCGCAGCGGCTTGCTGGTCGGGTCCCCTGGGGCTGATGGGCCCGCACCAGCGACGGAACGCGGCGGTGGCCTTGGCGATCCTGAACGCGCTCCCGGCTGGCTACCAGGTCCCGGAGGAAGCGATCGCCCGGGCCTTTGCCTCGGCCCGGGTCCCGGGGCGGCTGGATCGGCGCGGCCAGTGGCTGTTCGACGTGGCGCACAACCCGGATGGGATGCGTTCCCTGGTCCGGTCGATCGGGCAGCTGAACCTCCCCAGGCCGGTCCACGCCCTGGTCTCCATCCTGGGAGACAAGGAGTGGTCCGAGATGCGGGTGACCCTCGACCAGGCGGTGGATCGCGGGGTGCTCACC
>CAYINH010000168.1:0-6141 GCA_964364615.1 uncultured Gemmatimonadaceae bacterium | reverse complement strand
ACCCCGGTCATGATGTCCTCGAAACCCCGATCGAAGTACTTTCCCACTCCGGCAGTCTCGATCCGGTGGCGCTCACCGTAGTTGGTGGACCCCCGGTAGTTGGGCAGCAGCACGGCATACCCCGCGCCGGCGTACACCTGGGAGCCATAGCCGTCGTTGAAGCCGAGAATGTCGGCTCCGGCCGGGCCGCCATGGATCTGGACGATCAGGGGGTAGCGGCGACCGGCGGTGTACCCCACCGGCTTCACCAGCACCCCACCCACCATCCGACCGTCCTTCGACCGCCAGTTGACCTCCTCGACCGCTCCAAGAGCCCACTCGCGCACCTGCGGATTGGCATCGGTCAGCCGGGTCCAGCGCGTCGGATCGGCCAGGTCGGCCTCGGACCGGGCCAGCTGGAGGCTCGACGGCTCGTGGGGCGTCTCGTAGCTGAGGAGGAGCAGACCGGTCTCTTCGTCCCGGTTGACTCGGACCGAGCCCCGCACGGTGGTCACCTGACGGACGGTGTTGGTGGCGATGTCCAGCGCCAGAACCTGATTGGTGACCTTGACCCCGTCGCCGAAGTAGATCGTGCCGCCATCCGTTGACCACCATTCCACCGACAGGCCGCCGTCGTAGCCTTCACCGAGCTTCTGCCACCGGCCGCCCGCATCGGCCGTCCGGCGGAGGTAGATCTTCTCATCCCTGGAGTAGCTGAAGTCGTTGGACGCCGAGAAGGCGATTCGGGATCCATCGGGGGAGAACCGGAGGGGGCTCTCGCCCACTTCCTGGTTGTTGGTAAGTCGTTCAATCTTCCGGCTGCCGACTTCCAGCAGGTAGAGATCATCATGCATTCCGCTCTCGGTCACGGTGCGTGAGTACCGGTTGTTCGGAGCACCGCGGAACCCGACCCAGCGGCCATCATCCGACAGCGTCACCCCGCCCACACTGTACTCCGGTCCTTCGGTCAGCCGCTGTTCGGTTCTGGCCTCCATCTCGAAGACCCACAGATGCTGCAGCGGGAGATCCTCATTCCGGACCGCCACGTTGAACCCCTTCTCCAACCGGTTCTTCCGGTCGGTGGCCGCGGTATCCACCGACAGGAAGAAGATCCGGCTGCCGTCCCTGGACAGGCTCCACCACCCGATCGGTGTGGCGTGCTTGGTGAGCTGCACGGCGGTTGGTTCGCCCGCTTCGATCTCGCCAGCCGGGAGGGCCCAGAGCTGCTGCTCGTCGCTCTTCCCCACTCCGAACACCAGCCACTTGCCATCTCGACTGAAGGCGAACTGCCCCACCCCGTTCTTGGCGTCGGTGATCTTCCGCGCTTCGCCACCGTCGGGGTGCATGACATAGAGCTGCTGAGTGGCCGCGGCACCGGTGCCCTCGCGGTTGGACGAGAACACGAAGAAGCGGCCATCGGTCGACCACCGCGGATTCGTCTCGTTCTTGTCCTTGGTGAAAGTGAGCTGCCGAGCCGAAGCGACTCCCTCAGCGGTCGAGACCACCCACACGTCGGTGAACCGACGCGCTTCCTTCCAGTCCGGCACCGACAGCGTGAAGAGCATCGCCCCCCCGTCCGGGCTCAGGGCCGGGGCCCCGGCGGCCCGGAGGTGCTGGGCGTCGAGGAAGGTCATCGGACGGGGCTGGGCGACGAGGGTACCGGCGGCAAAGAGAGACCACAGGGTGGCACGCAAGGCGGGAGCGAGCATCGGCGCGGTTCTCCTGATCGGGTAGCCCGGGGCAGTCTGTGGGCTGGCGACAGAAAGGTACGCCCGACCCTCCTCCCCCGGAACTGCTCACGATGAGCCGGATTTCCAGGGTGGCGGTCGGGCCGATCAAAGGGTATTGTCTCCGAGCAACCCGGCCGGTATTCCCGCAATCACAATGGAGGCAGCATGATCGTCCGCCGCTCACAGATTCTCGTTTTTCTGGGGCTCCTCACCATGGCCGGGTGCCAGCCGGCGCCCGCCACCCTGTCCGACGCCGATCGGGCAGCCGTGAAGGAGTTGAGTACCCAGTTCGTTCAGGCATTCCTGGCCGGGGATATGGCTGCCGTGAGCCAGACCTACGCCGAGAACGCGACCCTGCTGCCTCCCAACGCCCCCGGGATCACCGGTCGCGAGGCCATCGCGGCCTTCATGGCCACCTTCCCGCCGGTCACCGAGTTCACCACCACCGACGAAGTGATCGAAGGATTTGGAAACCTGGCCTATGTCTCCGGTCGCTACCGGATGACGCTGGCCGTTGGTGGCGGGGTGGTGGACAGCGGCAAGTACCTGGATATCCGTCAGCGCCAGGCCGATGGCTCATGGCTCTACCTGGTGGACATGTTCAGCTCGAGCATCCCGCTTCCGGCACCAGAGGCCCCATAGGCCCGGAAGGGGCCGCCCGGTTCAGGGGGTCGGGAGATCGAGCAGGACCCGGCTGTCCACCGCCACAACCCCGTGTTCGCTCGCGAGCACGGGGTTCATGTCAATCTCCCGGATCACCGGGAAGTCCATTGCCAGCTGACTCACCCGGAGCAACAGGTCCTCCAGCCGGGTACGATCCACCGGCGGGGCGCCCCGGAGCCCGTCCAGGAGCCTGGCCCCGCGAATCCCGCGCAGCAGGTCCCGGGCTTCCTGCCGACCGAGCGGGGCGATCCGGAACGCCACGTCGCTCAGTACCTCGACCATGATGCCGCCCAGGCCGAACATCACCAGCGGACCGAAGGCCCGGTCCCGGACCATCCCGACGATCAACTCCCGGCCTCCCTGGATCATCGGCTGGACCATCACTCCGTCGATCTCGCCCTCGGGGACCACCGCCGTGGCCCCCGCCATGATCCGGCGCCAGGCGCTTCGCACCTGGTCCTCGGTCCGGAGATCCACCTGGACCCCGGCGGCCTCGGTCTTATGCAGGATGGCCGGGGCCACCACCTTGAGCACCACGGGACCGCCGTGCCCCTGAGCCAGCGCGACCGCGTCATCCTCCGAGCGGGCCAGCCGAGCCCCGGCCACCTGGACGCCATAGGCGGCGACCAACTCGAGCGCCTCCACTTCGGAAAGCCGGCTTCGGCCCTCACTGACCGCCCGTTGGATGATGACTCCTGCCGCCTCCCGGTCCACAGGCAGCTGCTCGAGCACCGAGGTCGGGCGCTCCTGCCACTCGCGGTACTGACACCGAGCGGCGACCGCCCGGGCGGCGGACTCCGGAAAAATGTAGGTCGGAATCCCGACCTCATGCAGCTCGGCACGACCCTGAGGCAGTCCTTCGTGCCCCATCAGCACCGCGAAGACCGGCGTGTCTAGATGGGCCTGGGCCGCCTCGGCAATGGCGGCGGTCACCTCCGCCTGCTTGATCCCGAGCGGGGGCACGAAGATCGCCACCGCACTGTCCACGTTGGGATCCGCCAGGAGGGCGTCGAGCGCCTCCCGGTAGCCACCGGGCGTGGCGCTGGCAATCATGTCGAGCGGATTCCGGATCGAGGCCTCTGCTGGAAAGAGCGGTCGAAGCCGGTTGACCGTGGCGGGCGCCAGGTCGGGGAGCTCCAGTCCATTGGGCTCCAGCGCGTCCGCCGCCAGGATGCCCGGCCCTCCGGCGTTGGTCAACACCACCGTCCGACGGCTCCGCGGGGCCGGTTGACTCGAAAACGCCATCGCCAGATCGAACAGCTCCTCCATGGTCCCCGCCCGCAGCACCCCAGCCTGGCGGAGCAGGGCGTCCACCGCGGCATCGGAGGCCGCCAGGGCGCCGGTGTGGGACGAGGCCGCCCGGGCCCCCGCCAGGCTCCGGCCGGACTTCATCGCGATGATCGGTTTGGTTCGGGCCACCCGCGAGGCGATGGTGAGAAACTTGGCCGGATTCCCGAAGTTCTCGACGTACATCAGGATCACGCCGACCGCCGGATCATTCTCCCAGGCCAGGAGCAGATCGTTGCCGCTCACGTCGGCCTTGTTGCCCACCGACACGAACTGGGCCAGCCCGATCCCGTACTCCTTGGCGTAGTCCAGCACGGTGAGACCCAGTGCACCGGATTGGGAAACAAATGCGGCTGAACCGAAGGGCGGCAGACGCGGGGCGAAGGTGGCGTTCATCCGCACCATGGGCTCGGCGTTGAGCACCCCCATGCAGTTGGGACCGATCATCCGGATTCCCCGGCCACGGACCAACTCCACCAGCGCCCGTTCCCGCTCCCTGCCCTCACCCCCGACCTCGCGGAATCCGGCAGAGATCACCACCAGCCCACCCACCCCGGCGTCGACACATTGGTGGACCACATCCTGGACCAGCTCCTTTGGCACCGTGACCACCGCCAGGTCCACCGGTTCCGGCAGACTGGCAACGCTCGGCGCGGCCCGGATCGAGTAGATCGCTTTGGCCTTCGGGTTCACCGGGTGGACCGACCCGGTGAATCCACCGCGCACCAGGTTGGCGACGATCTCGTGGCCGATGGTCCCCGGCGTGCGGGAGGCCCCGACCACCGCGATGGATCGGGGCCGGAGAATCGGTCCCAGAGTGCCCTGGTTCACGCGGTGGTGTAGTCCTGGTAGTTCGGATCGAACATCCGCCCGCGAACCCAGGTCTCGGTATCCGCCGGTACCGGCACTCCAGCCAGCCCGGCCTGGGCAGCGGTGCGGGCCACAGCCACGGCGATCCTGACCGAGACCTCCCGGATTTCCCCGAGCGGAGGAAGCAGCGATCCCTGCCGATACGATGCGTCCCCGACGGTGGCCGCCAGCGTCTCCGCCGCGACGTGGAACATGCCATCGGTGACCTGAGTGGCTCGGGAGAGCACCACCCCGAGGCCGAGGCCCGGGAAGATGTAGGCGTTGTTGGCCTGGCTCGGGGTCAGCCGCTGGCCTCCGACCTCGACCGGATCAAACGGACTGCCACTGGCAAACAGGACCCGGCCTTCGGTGAAGCGATAGGCCTGCTCGGCGGTGCACTCGGCCTTGGAAGTCGGGTTGGAAAGGGCGAACACGATCGGCCGCTGGTTCGCCGCTGCCATCGCCCGCAGCACTTCTTCGGTAAAGGTCTGGGGCTGGGCAGACAGCCCGATCAGCGCGGTCGGCTGGATCGCCCGGACCGCCTCGGCCAGCGTGGCAGCCGGGGGGTGATCGTGGGCAAAGGCCCGCTTGTGCGGCGCGAGATCGGTCCGGGAGCTTACCACCAGCCCCTTCGAATCCAGGAACCAGATCCGGGACCGGGCGTCCGCCCGCGCGAGCCCCTGTCGCTCCATGGCCCCCGCAATCAGCTCTGCCACCCCGGATGCCGAGGCGCCGGCACCGAGAAACAGGATCTGCTGCTCCGTGAGCGGCCGCCCCGACATCCGGCAGGCCGACAGGAGGGCGGCCAGGGTCACGGCTGCCGTGCCCTGAACGTCGTCGTTGAAGGAGCAGATCCGATGCCGATAGCGTTCGAGCAGCCCCAGGGCGTTCTCGGTGGCGAAGTCCTCCCACTGCAGCAGCGCCCCGGGAAAGACCTCCTGGACCGCGGTGACGAATTCCTCGATGAGGTCGTCATAGGCCTGCCCCCGGACTCGCCGCTGATAGAGGCCGGCATAGAGCGGGTCCTCCAGCATTTCCGGATTGTCGGTCCCGACGTCGAGCATGATCGGGAGGCATTCGGCCGGATGCAGGCCGGCGCAGGCGGTGTAGAGGGCCAGCTTGCCGATCGGGATACCCATCCCGTAGGCCCCGAGATCACCCAGGCCGAGAATCCGTTCACCGTCGGTGACTACGATGACCGAGACCTTTTCCCTGGGCCAGTTCCGCAACACCTCGCGGATTCGGCCCCGGTCCTCGATCGAGATGTACAATCCGCGGGGGCGCCGGAAGATGTGCCCGAAGGTGCGGCAGGCTTCCCCGACGGTGGGGGTGTAGATGATCGGCATCATCTCCACCAGATGATCTACGATGACCCGGTAGAACAGGGTCTCGTTCCGATCCTGGAGCGAGGTGAGATAGACGTAGCGGTCCAGGTCGCTGGCGGTGGAGTCGAGGTGCCGCCGGATCCGGAGGAGCTGATCGGCCATCGCCAGCATCCGGGGCGGCAACAGGCCCCGGAGGCCCAGCTGCTCCCGCTCGGCCTCGGTAAAGGCAGTGCCTTTGTTCAGGACGGGATCGAACAGCAGGGAGATTCCGGTCGGCAGAGGACCGACCGGACGGGGATTGGCAGTTA
>CAYINH010000167.1:0-6206 GCA_964364615.1 uncultured Gemmatimonadaceae bacterium | reverse complement strand
GGTTGCGATCCCGGCAGCAGTAGTGGATCACCGTCTCGAGCCCCACCTCGCGCTCGATCATCAGGGCGGAGAGCAGGGCGCCCATCCGGCTCTGCGCCCTGGGGCCGTCGGGGATGTTGACCGCGTGGACCCCGGCCGCCTTGAGCGCCCGGCACTGGTCGAACATCCCCGTTGGGTCGACGCCCTTGGGCGGAACGATCTCTACCGTGGTCACCCACTCCCCGGACGCGATCCGGGCGCCCAGCCCGGACCGCTCCGCCAGCGGTACCGGTGTGACCCCGGCCACCCGATGTTCCGCGGTGGTCTCGACCGAGACATGGCGAGGGGTGACCGACTGGACGAACCCGACGATGGCCTTGATGTGTTCCGGGGTGGTCCCACAGCACCCCCCGACGAATCGCGCCCCGGCCTCCACCATCCGGCGGGCGTAACTCGCCATGTACTCGGGGGATGTCACATACATCTTGCGGTCACCCACCTCACGAGGCAGCCCGGCGTTGGGTACCGCCGAGAGGGGCAGCGAGGTCACCTTCGCCAGCTGCTCGATGGCTTCGAGGACTCCCTGGGGGCCCACCGAACAGTTGATCCCGATCACGTCGGCGCCCATCGCCTCCAGGGCAGGGCCGAACGCTTCGGGTGCGGTGCCGTATCCGGTGCGGCCATCGGACCCGATGGTCAGCTGGGCGATGATCGGGAGGTCACACAGGGCACGCACCGCCCGGAGCGCGGCCTCCAGTTCGTTCAGATCGCTGAAGGTCTCCAGGATGAAACCGTCCACTCCGCCGGCCAGGAGCCCCTGCACCTGGAGCGCAAAGGCGTCCCGCGCCTCCTCCACGCTGGTCTTCCCGAACGGTTCGATCCGGATGCCGAGCGGGCCGATCGCCCCCGCCACGGAGGCCCGATCGCCCGCCACTTCCCGGGCCAGCTGGGCCGCGACCCGGTTGATCTCGACGGTGTCGGCCGCCAGACCATACTGGGCCAGCTTGTGGGGGTTGGCTCCAAAGGTGTTGGTCTCGAGAATTTCCGCCCCCGCCCGGAGGTACTCGCGGTGGACCCCACGGATCAGGTCGGGCTGCTTCAGGTTGAGCTCGTCGTAGCAGACGTTGAGGAACGCGCCCTTGCCGTAGAGCACGGTGCCCATCGCCCCGTCGAGGACGTGGACCCGGCCATCGGCCAGCAACTCACGCAGGGTCGGCATCGCTACCTCTCATATCCGAGGTTGGGGGCCAGCCATCGTTCGGCGGTCGCCACGTCCATCCCCTTGCGACGGGCGTAGTCTTCGATCTGGTCCCGGCCGATGCGCCCGAGCCCGAAATACTGGGCCTCGGGTCGCCAGAAGTAGTATCCGCTCACCGCCGCCGTGGGCATCATGGCAAACGACTCGGTCAGGGTGATTCCGGCCCGGGTCGGCGCGTCGAGCAGCCGGAAAATGGTCCCCTTCTCGGTGTGGTCGGGACAGGCCGGATAGCCAGGCGCGGGCCGGATCCCCTGGTACTGCTCCCGAATCAGCTCCTCATTAGCCAGGTGTTCCGCGGGTGCGTAGCCCCAATACTCGGTCCGGACCCGCTGGTGGAGCCGTTCGGCAAAGGCCTCGGCCAGCCGGTCGGCGAGGGCCTTGGCCAGAATGGCGCTGAAGTCATCATGGGCTGCCTCCGCCTCAGTGACGAGCCGATCGAGTCCCTCCCCGGTCGAGACCGCAAAGAGGCCGAGATGATCGGCGACCTCCGCCTCCCGGGGCGCCACGAAGTCGGCGAGTGAGAGGTTGAACCGACCGGTACCCTTGGCCATCTGCTGGCGGAGACAATGGACCACACCGGCAGGCCGCTGGCGGGTCTCATCGATGAAGAGAACGATGTCCTCGCCCACCGCGGCTGCCGGCCAGAACCCGAACACGGCCCGGGCCCGGAGCAGCTCCTGGCCCACGATCCGATCGAGCATCCGCCGGGCGTCATCATACAGGGAGCGCGCGACCGCGCCGGCGACAGGGTCGTCCAGGATCCCCGGAAAGCGTCCCTTGAGTTCCCAGGTCTGGAAGAAGGGAGTCCAGTCGATCTGCTCCACCAGTTCCGCCAGGGGATACCCATCGAGCGTCTGGGTGCCCAGGAAGCTCGGCGCGACCGACGGAGTGGCGGTCCAGTCGGGCACCAGCCGGTTCCCGCGAGCCTGCTCGAAGGAGATCAACCGATCCCCGGCGGTCCGGGCTTCGCGCTCCTGGCGAATCGTCTGGTACTCCTCGCGAACCTCCGCGAGAAAGCCTTCCCGCTGCCCCCCCAGCAGCTTCGAGGCGACGCCGACCGCCCGGGAGGCATCGAGCACGTGCACCACCGGCCCCGAGTACACCGGAGCGATCCGGACCGCGGTATGGGTCCGGGAGGTCGTCGCCCCGCCGATGAGCAGGGGGGTCGTGAATCCCGCTCGCTCGAGTTCGCTGGCCAGGACGGTCATCTCTTCCAGCGACGGGGTGATCAGGCCGCTCAGTCCGATCAGATCCACCCCTTCCTTCCGGGCCCGGTCGAGGATGGTGGCGGCCGGCACCATCACCCCGAGGTCGATGACTTCATAGTTGTTGCACTGGAGGACCACGCCCACAATGTTCTTCCCGATATCGTGCACATCGCCCTTGACGGTGGCCAGCAGAATCCGGCCGTTCGACCTGGGCCCCGCCTCGGTGCGTTCCGCTTCGATGTATGGGATCAGGCAAGCCACCGCCTTCTTCATCACCCGGGCACTCTTGACCACCTGCGGGAGGAACATCCGGCCCGAGCCGAACAGGTCGCCGACCACGTTCATGCCGTCCATCAGCGGTCCCTCGATGACATCGATCGGCCGGGCCGCGGCGAGCCGGGCCTCCTCGGTGTCCGCCTCGATCCAGCCGTCGAGCCCTTCCACCAGGGCATGGGTCAGCCGCTCGGTCACCGGGAGCTTTCGCCAGGCGTCCCGCTCCGCCTCCGGACGGGCCTGTCCCTCCCAGCCGACCAGGTTTGCCAGGAGCCGCTCGGTGGCATCGGGCCGGCGATTGAGGACCACATCCTCCACCAGCTCCCGCAGCTCGGTGGGGATGTCGTCATACACCGCCAGCTGTCCGGCGTTGACGATCCCCATGTCCATCCCGGCCTGAATCCCGTGGTACAGGAAGACTGTGTGCATCGCTTCCCGGACCGGGTCATGCCCCCGGAAGGCGAACGAGACGTTGCTCACCCCACCGCTCACCAGCACGCCGGGCAGGGCCGCCTTGATCTGGCGGGTCGCCTCGAAGAACTCGATGGCGTAGTTGGCGTGCTCCTCGATCCCGGTCCCGATCGCAAAGACGTTGGGGTCGAAGATGATGTCCTCGGGGGGGAAACCGGCCTGTTCGGTCAGCAGCCGGTAGGCCCGACGGGCAATGGCCACCCGTCGATCGGCCCGGTCGGCCTGACCCTGTTCATCAAACGCCATGACGATGACCGCAGCCCCGTAGCGCCGAACCAGCCGAGCCTGCCGGAGGAACTCGGCTTCACCCTCCTTCAGGCTGACCGAGTTGACCACCCCCTTGCCCTGCAGGCAGCGGAGCCCCGCCTCGATCACCGACCACTTCGACGAATCCACCATCACCGGCACCCGGCTGATGGCGGGCTCGGCGGCGAGCAGGTTGAGGAAGACGGTCATCGCCTGCTCGGAGTCGAGCAACCCCTCGTCCATGTTGACGTCGACGATCTGGGCCCCGTTCTCCACCTGGTGGCGGGCGACCTCGACGGCCTCGGCATAGCGGCCCTCGCGAATCAGCCGGGCGAACTGCCGGGAACCCGTGACGTTGGTTCGCTCACCAACATTCACGAAGTTCGACTGGGGGCTGATGACCAGTGGTTCCAGCCCGCTGAGCCGGCACCGCGGCGGAATCTCGGGAGGCCGCCGGGGCGGGAGCCCCTTCACGGCAGCGGCCAGGGCGCGGATGTGATCGGGCGTGGTGCCGCAGCAGCCGCCCACGATGTTGAGTGCGCCGCTCCGCGCCAGGTCGCCCAGCACCTCCGCCATGTGTTCCGGAGTGTGGTCGTACTCACCGAACTCGTTGGGCAGGCCGGCGTTGGGGTGGGCACTGACCGCGATCGGGGCGGCCCGCGACAGATCCCGGACAAACGGAGCCATGGTATCCGCGCCGAGGGCGCAGTTCAGCCCGATGGAGAGGGGGTTCGCATGGGAAACCGAGTACCAGAAGGCCTCGACCGTCTGGCCGGAGAGGGTCCGGCCACTCAGGTCGGTGATGGTCCCGCTGATCATTACCGGCAGCCGGATCTCCATTGCCTCCAGGGTCTCCGCGACGGCGTAGAGGGCCGCCTTGGCGTTGAGCGTGTCGAAGACCGTCTCCACCAGCAGCAGGTCGGCACCGCCCTTGATCAGGGCGCGGGTCGCGTCGGCGTAGGCCGCCCGGAGTCCCTCGAAGCTCGCGTTCCGATAGCCGGGGTCCGCCACGTCCGGAGAGATCGAGGCGGTTCGATTGGTGGGGCCCAGGACCCCGGCGACGTACCGGGGACGTGCGGGATCCTGCCCTTCGGCCCTGTCGGCCACCGCCCGGGCGAGCGTCGCGCCGGCCCGGTTGAGTTCGGGAGCCAGGGACTCCATCCGGTAGTCGGCCATCGACACCGAAGTGGAGTTGAAGGTGTTGGTCTCGAGGATGTCGGCGCCGGCCTCGAGATAGGCCTGATGAATCCCGCTGATGACCTGTGGGCGGGTGATCGACAGGAGGTCGTTGTTGCCCCGCAGGTCCACCGGCCAGTCGGCAAACCGCTCCCCGCGGTAGTCGGCCTCGGTCAGCCGGTGACTCTGGATCATGGTTCCCATCCCGCCGTCGAGCAGCAGGATCCGCTCGGCCATGAGGCCTGGCAACGCGGCGAGTCGCCAAGCGCGCCTGGCGGCGGGGTCGGTGGGACGAGCGGGGAGTGCGGTCACCAGATCTCCAGAACGACAAAATGCCCGAAGCTAAAACGGCCCCGGGCGGCGGTTTAGCGTTTGTTTAGCGTGGCCGCAAGCAGCACAAATCACCACGATTCGAATTGTGACTAAGGGTAATGGTCGCGCAATCCTCACGCCAGCCCGAAGGCGGCGAGCACCTCCTCCGGGGTGGCGCCTTCCACCCGCAGGACCTTCCGCCGGCTGGTGGTCCCCGAGAGGAGCTCGACGGCCCTCCCGGGCAGGCCCAGGCGCCCCGCGACGAACTCGCAGAGCGCCTGATTGGCCGCACCATCCACCGGGGGAGCCTGGAGTCTGATTTTGAGGGCATCCCCGTGAAGCCCGACCACCTCGGTCCGGGCGGCACGTGGCTGCACATGCACCGTCAGCCGCGTCCCGCCAGGGAGACCGGTGACGGGGGTCATCGGAAGAGCGACGTCACGAGTGAGCGGAGGACGATCAGGACCAGGTAGCCGATCAGCGGGCTCAGGTCGAAGGGACCCAGGGTGGGCATCAGGCGCCGGATCGGGACCACCAGCCAGTCGGTCAGCGCGTAGGCCACGCGGACCAGCCGGCTGAACCGGGTGGCGCCGAACCAGGTGGAGACCACCCTGATGATCAGGGCCAGCATCAGAAGGCTGAACAGGCCGTCGACTGCGAAGTGGGCCACGGCGCGCGGGCCGGCCTGACCCACTACCAGGACCGTCGCGACAAATTGGAGGAGCCATCGGGTGAAGGTCAGCAGGAGGATGCCCAGGAGCACACTCCCCCCAAGCAGCCAGAGTGGCCCATCCTGGGGATTGCGGCCCATCCGGACCAGGGTGCGCTCGACCGGCCGGAGCAGGGGGTCGCTCCACCAGCGGACCCACCGTGACCAGCGCCCGAACGGCTGGAGGTGGCCCTGGCGCACCGCCCAGTGGGTGGCCGCGGCCGTTCCGGTGGCACCGACCGCGGTCAGCACTACCACCCGGAGAATCAGATCGAGGAGAGAAGCCAGGTCGTTCAGGATTCGATCGGGGCGGGGCCGAGAGGCTTCTCGAAGAGATGCCAGGTGTGGCCCGCGACGTAACCGGGCCGACTGATCACCCGATGCCAGCCATTGGCCTCGAGAATCGGTTCCAGGGCAAGCTGGTGGGTCCAGAACTCGATGAGGTGGGCATCACGGGCCCGGGCGGAAATTTCAAAACCCTCGAGCAGTCGAAGCGCGTGGCCCCGTCCTCGCTCGTCGGGAGCCACTCCGATTTCCAGCACTTGAGCCACCCCGCCACGGAGCCCGAACCGGA
>CAYINH010000166.1:0-6216 GCA_964364615.1 uncultured Gemmatimonadaceae bacterium | reverse complement strand
CACCCTCGCCAGGGCCCTGGGGGTGCATGCCCGCTACCGGGACGACCTGGGCCGGCGGATCGAGGTGGCGCCAGAGACGCTGGTCCGGGTCTGTGCCAGTCTTGGCGCGCCGGTCACCACCCTGCCGGATGCCGCCGAGGCCCTCCGGGCCCATCGGGCCCGATCAAGGGCGCCGGTGCCTCCGGTTCAGGTCGCCTGGGACGGAAATCTTCCCCCGCTCACCCTCCCCACCGACTCTCCAATCCGAGCGGCGGTCCATCTGGCCGACGGCGACGTCATCGTCCTCGACCGGGTCGGCCCCCAGTACCGGACCAGCCGCACCCTCCCGCTGGGCCATCACCGGATCACCGCCGAGCTCCCCGATGGGGTCGCGTCCGGTGCGGTGATCTCGGCACCGGTGCACGCCTGGCGCCGACCCGGCTCGCCGCGCGGCTGGGGGGTCGGGACCCAGATGGCCGCGCTGCGTTCGGCACGGAGCCGGTCCCTGGCCGATCTCCACGACCTCTCGACCCTCTGCCGCTGGGTGCACGACCGCGGTGGCGACCTGGTAACCGTCCTCCCGCTGCTGCCGACGTTCAACACTGCCCCCCCGGAGCCGAGTCCCTACTCCCCGGTGAGCCGGCTCTTCTGGTCGGAGCTGATCCTGGATCTGGGGGAGGCCCACCACCCGACCCCGGTTCCCCCAATGCTGGACGTGACCGCGGCACACGCCGAGGTCCGGGCGGCCCTGATGGGGCTCCCGACCCCGGAGCCCGGGCTGCTGGACCAGGAGCTGGTCCGGTACGCCCGGTACCGCGGGGCCCAGGCACGGCTGGGCCGGAACTGGCGGGACTGGCCGGCGGCGGCCCGGGCCGGAACCCTGACGCCCGATCAGGTGGATCCCGAGGAGGAGCGGTACCACCTGGTGGCACAGGTACAAGTCCGCCAGCAGCTCCACCGGCTGCGGAACGACCTCGAACGGGACGGGATGCGGCTGGGGCTCGATCTGGCGGTCGGGGTCCACCCCGACGGGTATGATCCCTGGTCGCGGCAGACGCTGTTCGGCGACGGCATGTCGGTCGGGGCACCGCCGGACCAGGGCTTCCCGAGCGGCCAGGATTGGGGCTTCCCTCCTGTCCTCCCCGAGGCGTCGCGGGAAGAGGGCCACCGCTATCTGGCGGCCTCCATCGCCCACCAGGCGCAGTTGGCCGGGGTGATGCGGGTCGATCACATCATGGCCTGGACCCGGCTCTACTGGATCCCGCACGGCTTCGGGCTCGATGAGGGCACCTACGTCTCCTACCCGGCGGATGAGCTCTTCGCCATCCTGACACTGGAGTCGCACCGGCACCGATGCGAGGTCGCCGGCGAGAACCTCGGCACGGTGCCGCCCGAGATTTCCGAGGCGCTCTCCCACCACCGGATCTGGGGAATGTACCTGGCCCAATTTGAGGCGTCCTGCGGCCCGGAGATCCTCCCCCCGACCGGGGGGGACGTGGCCCTGGTGGGGACCCACGACACCCCCACCTTTGCGGGATGGCTCGCCGGCGGCGACATTGCCGAACGGGTTCGACACGGTCTCCTGGCGGCGGAGGCCGGGCCCGGCGTCCGGGAACTCCGGGCCCGGGACGTCCGGTGGCTGGCCGAGCGGCTCGACGGCCGGGTGGATGAGCCGGAGGAGTTCCTGGCCCGCCTGCTGGAGTGGCTGGGCCGGTCGGAGAGCCCGCTGGTGGTTCCCTGGTTGGAAGACCTCTGGCTTGAGGAGGAGGGGGTGAACCTCCCCGGGACCCGCTCCTCCGAGCGACCCAACTGGCAGCGCCCGATGCGGCGGCTGCTCGACGAGATCCTGACCGACCCGGATGTGGACGGACTCCTCCGCCGTCTCCACCGTGCCCGACAGCCCGAGTAGGCGGATCCCTCCAACCCCGAGGCCGAAGTCACCCATGGAACCAGCCACCGCCACTCCGGCTCTGCGGCCCAAGCCACGCCTGAGGTTCTGGGACATCTGGAACATGAGTTTCGGATTCCTCGGCATTCAGTTCGGCTTTGCCCTGCAGAACGCCAACGTGAGCCGGATCTTCGAGACCCTGGGCGCCAGCGTCGGGGACATCCCGCTGCTGTGGATCGCCGCGCCGGTGACCGGGCTCGTGGTCCAGCCCATCGTGGGGTACTTCAGCGACCGGACCTGGACCCGGCTCGGCCGGCGGCGGCCCTTCTTCCTGGGCGGCGCCCTGCTGGCCTCGGCGGCGCTGACCCTGATGCCCAACTCGCCGACCCTGTGGATCGCCGCCGGGATGCTGTGGATCATGGATGCGTCGATCAACATCACGATGGAACCGTTCCGGGCCTTTGTCGGCGACAACCTGCCTTCGGCCCAGCGCACGACCGGCTTCGCGATGCAGAGCTTCTTCATCGGCATCGGGGCGGTGGTGGCCTCGATGCTCCCCTGGATGCTCACCACCTGGTTCGGGGTGGCCAACGAGGCGCCGAAAGGGATGATTCCCGACTCGGTCCGGCTGTCGTTCTACCTGGGTGCCGCGATCTTCCTCGTCGCCGTCCTCTGGACCGTCGCGCGCGCCCGGGAGTACTCGCCGGAGGAGATGGCCTCATTCGACGAATCGCAGGCGCAGGAGGGCCATGTCCCCGCCCGGCGGACGGCGGAGGAGTATGCCGCCAACGGCGGGCGGCAGATCCGGCTCGGCCGGATCCTCTTCGCGACGGGACTGCTGCTCAGCGCCTGGCTCGCCATCCAGGCGATCTACCAGGTGCTGGTCCTCTCGGCCGGGATCGGGGCGGTCGGGGTTCTTCTCATCATCAGCGGCTTCCTCCAGCGGCGGGGCCGGTACCACAACGGTTTCGTCACCATCCTGAACGACCTCCAGGACATGCCCCGCACCATGCGCCAGCTGGCCTGGGTGCAGTTCTTCTCGTGGTTCGCCCTCTTTGCCATGTGGATCTACACCACCGCAGCGGTGACCAGCCGGATCTATGGCACGACCGACACCTCCTCCGCGCTGTACAACGAGGGCGCCAACTGGGTCGGGGTGGCGTTCGCCGCCTACAACGGGGTCGCGGCCCTGGTGGCGTTCGCCATCCCGGTGCTGGCCCGGCTCACCAGCCGGAAGGTGGCCCACGTCGCCTGCCTGCTCTGTGGAGCTTTGGGGCTGCTGTCGATCTTCAGCCTGAGCGACCCGCGCTACCTGCTCGGATCGATGGTGGGGGTCGGGATCGCCTGGGCCAGCATCCTCTCGATGCCGTACGCCATCCTGACCGGGGCATTGCCGCCGTCGAAGATGGGGTACTACATGGGGGTCTTCAATTTCTTCATCGTGATCCCGCAGATGGTGGCCGCCGCGGTGCTGGGCTTCGTGGTCGGACGATTCTTCGGCGGCGAGGCCAGCTACGCCCTGATGGTGGGCGGGGTGTCACTGATCGTCGCCGCAGCGCTTACCCTCCGGGTCGATGATGTGGACGACGTGCCGGGGGAGGGGGAGCGGGCATGAGCCCCGCCAGCCTGTGTGTCCTGGCCTGCCTTGGGGTGACGGGTGCGGCGGGCTGCGCGCCCCACAGTTCGGTCACCGCCCGGATCCCCGTGCCCCGGCCGGCGGTGGAGCCGGCGGTGTTCTGGAACAGTGCCACGGTGTACTTCCTCCTCACCGACCGGTTCCGCAATGGCGATCCCGGCAACGATCAGGCCCTGCGACGGGCGCAGGACGGTACGCTGCTCCGCAGCTTCATGGGTGGCGATCTGGCCGGCGTCCTCCAGGAGATCGAGTCCGGGTACTTCGACAGCCTGGGTGTCAACGTCCTCTGGCTCACTCCGTTTCTGGAGCAGGTGCGCGGCAGCGTGGACGAGGGGACCGGCAAGACGTACGGCTACCACGGCTACTGGACCCGGGACTGGACGGCGGTCGACCCGGCGCTGGGAACCGGGGAGGTGCTGGGGGCGGTGGTCGCCGCGGCGCATCGTCGCGGGATCCGGGTCCTGATGGATGCGGTGATCAACCACACCGGCCCGGTGACACCGCAGGATCCCGTGTGGCCCGCGGACTGGGTTCGGACCAGCCCCCAGTGCAGCTACCGCAGCTACCCCACCACCGCTGACTGCACCCTGGTCGCCAACCTCCCCGACATCCTCACCGACCGGGATGAACCGGTGGATCTCCCTCCGTTCCTCCTCGCCAAGTGGGAGGCGGATGGGCGTCTCGACCGGGAACTTGCCGAGCTGGAGGGATTCTTCAGCCGGACCGGGTACCCGCGGGCCCCCCGCTACTATCTCATCAAGTGGCTCACCGACTGGGTCCGGGAGTACGGGTTTGACGGCTATCGGATCGACACCGCCAAGCACTTCGGCGAGTCGGTGGGCGCCGAGCTCAAGCGGGAAGCCTCGCTGGCCTTTGCCCAGTGGAAGCGGACCCACCCCCTGGAGGCGGTGGACGACCTGCCCTTCTACCTGGTCGGCGAGGTCTACGGCTACTCGCTCGGACAGGGTCGCCAGTACGACTTCGGGGATCGGCGGGTGGACTACTTCGCGCATGGGTATGACGGGCTCATCAACTTCGGGTTCAAGGGAGACGCCGCCAGCCCGCTGGACAGCCTCTTCTCCAGCTATGCCATGGCGCTGAACGCCGGTCCGCTGGAGGGGGTATCGATCCTCAACTACCTCGCCTCGCATGACGATGGCTCACCCTGGGACCGGGACCGGAACGACCCGCTGGGAGCCGCCAACCGTCTCCTCCTCGCCCCTGGCGGGGCGCAGATCTACTATGGCGACGAACTCGGCAGGCCGCTCCGGATCCCGGGGGCGGAGGGCGACGCGAACCTCCGGTCGTTCATGAACTGGGAGGACCTGGAGCGGGGGGGCCGGACCGCCGAGATCCTGAGGCACTGGCGCACCCTGGGGCAGTTCCGGCGGGCCCACCCCGCAGTGGGCGCCGGGGTCCATCGGACGCTCCAGTCGGGGCCGTACGTCTTCAGCCGAGTCCTGGAGACAGGGGGGCCGGTGGACCGGGTCGTCGTGGCGGTGGGCCTTGGACGTGACGCCCGGGTCATCCCGGTGGCCGGCGTGTTCGCCGACGGCACCGAGCTGGTGGACGCCTACTCCGGAGCCACCGGCACCGTGGTGCATGGAGCCGTGGGGCTTCCCTCGGGCGAGGACCTCGTGCTCCTGAGTGAGCGGCCCCGTTCAGGCACCCGCACGCCGGTCAGTCCCGGATCCACACCCGGGCACTCCGAGGCGGCAGCAAGGCCTTGAGCACTCCGCCGGTGACGGCCCCGGCTTCGACCCGGGGGTAAGCCACCCGGAACCTCCCCTCGGCCGCCACGCTGAACTCCTGCGGGCTGTCGGAGGCGTTGAACGCCACGATGGCGCGCTGGTTGCCCAGGACCCGGTCGTACGCCACGACCCGGGACGCGTCGTCGGTCACCAGCCAGCGGAGCGACCCGTCCACGAAGAGCCGGAGGTGGTCCTTCCGGAGGGCAATCAGTTCCTGATAGGTCCGGCGGAGCCCCAGGTCGGGGGCCACCGCATTGCGGGACCGTGACCGGCCGAAGGGGTGGGCGGTCTCGTCCTCGTACCGCAGGTCGGCCCAGACCAGCGGCTTCCGTTCATCGGGATCGTCCGCTCCCCACATCCCGACCTCGTCCCCGTTCCAGATGTGCGGCGCCCCTATATAGGTGAACTGCTGAACCAGAATCAGCTCCTGGATCTCACGGGTGCGTTCATCGGGACGGTACACCCGGTAGTCGGGATCCTCCCGGGGATTCGCCTGGTACTTGAAGAGACCCGGATTGAGGATCGAGGTCCCGAACCGCGGCGTATCATGGCTCGCGGTGAGGTTCATCATCGCCCGCTGGTGGGACGGACTGAACCCGGTGGCGAGCCCATCGAGGTAGGCCGCGTAGCCTGAAGCCGAAAGCCCCGGTGGAGCCCCGGCAAAGAAGCTCCGGCTGGGCAGGTACCAGCGGTAGTTCATCACCGCGTCGAACACGTCGCCCCGGAGCCACGGTGCCGGGTCGTACACTTTGTCCGGCCAGGACTCCCACCACACCTCACCGACGAGGTAGGCGCTCGGATTGACGCTCCTGACCAGGCGCCGGTAGTCGCGCCAGAAGCCGAGCGGCACCATCTCCGCCACGTCGAGCCGGAAGCCGTCCACGCCGTCCGAAGGGTCGCCGTCCGCGTTGGGGTCCAGCCAGCGCCGGGTCACGTTGAACACAAGGTCCCGGACGCCGGGA
>CAYINH010000165.1:0-6227 GCA_964364615.1 uncultured Gemmatimonadaceae bacterium | reverse complement strand
CCTCCGGCCGGCGCGACCGGTCGCTGCCTGGCCAGTACCAATCCTGGCACTCCGACGGACAGCATCCCCATCGCCAGCAGGACAAGGTGAGTCTCACCCCATCTCATTTGGACCCCCGGGGATGACAGGTGTAGCAGGCCTGACTGGTGTAGCTGTACCCAGCCCTCTCCTTGTGCTTGTCGTCCATCTGCGGCTTCAGATGACACGTGAGGCAGGTAAAGACCGAGTAGTTGGCGCTGTTGGTGTGGCAGGCGGTACAACTGGTCCACCGGTTGCGGTGCTTCCCGGAGTAGATCTCGAACCAGGGTCCGTCGTGGTCAAAACGAGCCCCCAACCACGTGCTGGTGACGTGACAGGTCTGGCAGTCGGTCGGGAACATCGCGGTCCGGTGGTTCGGATCGGTTGTGGTGTCGTAGTCCTGCTGGTGGCACGAGGCACACGCCATGGACTTGCCGGTGTACACCCGGTCTGCATGACATGACCGGCAACTCGCCGCGATGTGCGCACCGGTCAGCGGGAACTGGGTCGTCGAGTGCTCGTAGAGCGCGCCCGGCCAACCTGCCGCCGTGTGGCACCGCTGGCAGTCGGTCGGGAACGCCAGCGATCGGTGCGGCGGTTCGACGGTCTGATCGTAGTGGGTCTGGTGGCAGCTGACGCAGGTCGTCGGCGTCCCCCGGAACACGCCTCCGACATGACAATCCTGGCAGCTCACCGCCCGGTGCGACCCGGTCAGCGGGAACGGGGTGGCGTCGTGGTTGAAGGCGGCTCCGGGCCACCGCGTCGTGGTGTGACACTGGGTACAGTCGGTCGGGAACCCGCTGCTCTGGTGGTTCGGCGCCACCGTGCGGTCGTAGTCGGGCTGGTGGCAGCTGACGCAGGTGGTCGGTTTCCCCCGGTACACCCCGTTCGCGTGGCAATCCTGGCAGCTCACGGCACCATGGGCCCCCGTCAACGGAAACTGGGTGGTCGAGTGGTCATAGGGCGCGCCCGGCCAGCCGGCGGTGGTGTGACACCGGACGCAGTCGGTCGGGAAGGTCAACGATCGGTGGGGCGGCCGGGCGGACTGGTCGTAGGACGGCAGGTGACAACTGACGCAGGTCGTTGGCTTGCCACGGTACACGCCGTCGCCGTGACAGGCCAGACAGGTCTCCGCCCGATGGAGTCCGGTCAGCGGGAACTGGGTCACATCGTGGTTGAAACTGGCGCCCCGGAAGTCGACCGTGCTGTGGCACTGGGTGCAGTCGGTTGGGAAGCCACCGGCCCGGTGGTCGGGCACCGTGGTCCGGTCGTAGTCCACCTGGTGGCAGCTGATACAGGCTGCCGGTTTTCCCTGGAAGACCCCGTCGGCGTGGCAGTCTCGACAGGTTACCGCCCGATGGGCCCCGGTCAGCGGGAACTGGGTGATCGTGTGGTCGTAGCCCGCTCCAGGCCACCCCGTCGTGGTGTGGCAGGCGGTACAGTCGGTCGGGAACCGCGCCGCCGGATGACTCGGATTGGTGGTCTGGTCAAACGCCGGCTGGTGACAGGAGACGCAGGCGGAGACCGTTCCCCGCCAGATCCCGTCGACATGACAGGTGGTACAGGTGGGCGCGATGTGCGCACCGGTCAGCGGGAACTGGGTGGCGTCGTGATCGAAGTGGGCGCCTCGCCATTCCACCGGGCCATTGGTGTGGCAGGTGGTGCAGTCCAGCGGGAAGCCGGCCTGGCGGTGGTCCGGAACCGTCACCTGGTCATAGTTCGCCTGGTGGCAGGCGATGCAACTCTGCTGGTGACCTCGGTAGATCCCATCGGCATGGCAGTCGGCGCAGGTCGCGGCGACGTGGGCACCGACCAGCGGGTACCCGGTGGTGGCGTGATCAAACTGGGCGCCTCCCCAGCCGGCCCCGGTGTGACACTCGGTGCAGTTGGTCGAGAACTCGGCGGCCACGTGGGGGGGATCGTCCGTGGCCCGATACTCCGGCAGGTGGCACCCGACGCAGGTGGTCGGCCGATTCAACCAGGTCAGCCCGCCCTGTGAGGACGGAGTGTGGCAGGTGCGGCAGTCCACCGCGAGGTGCGGCCCCTCCAGCGGGAACCGGGTCTCCTGGTGCGCCCGGAACATGGGCGCCTGATCGGCAAAGCTCCGGGCGGTATGACACCGACTGCAGGTGACCCCGAGTTCTCCCTGATGCACGTCCCGGTGACAGCTGGCGCAGGTCGGCTCCGCCCCGGCAAAATCCATCGACTGGTGACAGGAAAGGCAGGGCGCCCGGACATGGGCCCCTTCCAGCGGAAACTCAAAGCGGCCGTGATCGAACCGGCTGGAGATCTGCGCGGGCTTCCAGCCCGACGGCTGGTGACAGTCGGCGCAGGGAACCTCCAGCCGGCCATGCGGGCTGGCGGCCGGGTCCTGCGCCACCAGTCCGGAGACCCCTCCGGTCAGGAGCAGAAGCCACCCGACGACGAGCCGCCTCATCGAGGCCCCCGGGTCTCAGGGCTGGGCGGTCTGGCGGGATGACAGCTCTCACAGTTGCGCGGCGTGGGCCGGTACTGCACCAGAAGACGGCCGCCCTCCATGCTGCTGGGGTGACACCTGCTGCACGCCACGGTGGCGTGACCACCCTCCAGCGAGAATGCCGCGTCCCGGTCGTGATCGAACCGCTCGGCCGGCGCAAACCGATCCGCACTGTGGCAGAGGTCACAGCGACCGCCCTCCCGGGCCACAAACTGCCCGACGTGCGAATCCCGGTGGCAGGCCGCGCAGCCGGTCGGTCCGGTCCTGAGATCGAGCGGGGCGGGTTGCACCGTCGCCCGCAAGAGAGCCGCGCCGGCCGAAGGCCGTGCCAGCCCGTCGTGACAGGCGACGCAGGGGACGGCACGGTGGGCGCCTTCGAGCGGGAAGGCCCGGGTGCCGTGGGAGACAAGATCCATGGTCGACGGCCGGAACGCACTCGCGTTGTGGCAGTCCTTGCACGAGCCGACCAACCGGCCCTGGTGCGGATCGGAATGGCAACTGACACAGTCCGAGGTGCCGAGCCGGAACCGGACGCCGGCCGGGCCGAGCGAATCGACTCCGGTCAGCGGGGGAAGATCAGGGCGGGAGGGCCCGTGACACGCCCCACAGGTCACCTCCGCGTGGCGCCCGTCCAGCGGCAGGCCGAAGCTGCCATGCCGGGCAGGTAAATAGGCGGTCGCGGTCCATTCGCTGACCAGATGGCATGACTGGCACCCATCCCCCCCCTCGATCCGGCCCAGCTGGCTCGCATGACTCTCGACGTGGCAGTCCTGGCAGCGCGACTGGCTGTGCCTGGCCGGCGTGAAGCTCGACGAAGTGAATCCCGCCAGCCCGTGACAGGCCGCGCAGTCGCGGACCCGGGAAGGCACGGTAGCCGCGCTGTCATGGGCGTCGCGGTGACAGGAGGCGCAGCTGGTGAACGCGGGGTTGGGGCGCCGGTTGCCGGTGCCGTGACACGCGGCACAGCCCACTGACCGATGGCGGCCCTCGAGCGGGTAGCGGGTTCGCGCGTGATCGAAGCCCCCCGCGGGCCGTTCGGCGAACCCCGTGGTGACATGGCAGTCGGCACAGGCAGACCCGAGCCGCCCCTGGTGCGAGTCACGATGACACCCGGAGCACTCGGCAAACTGGAGGCGGGCGAAGACCGGGTTGAGGTCACCCCGCGCCGCCGCCACCTGGTCGGCGCTGACCGCGTGGCACTGACGACAGGCCACCTTCTGGTGGCGTCCCGTCAGGGGATAGTCGGTGCGGGTGTGATCGAACCGAGGGGCCGGGGCCCACGCCCCGGTGGTGTGGCAATCCACGCAGGCGCCCTCGACTCCGCCCTGGTGGACGTCTTCGTGGCATGAGGCGCAGCTGGTCTCCAGTCCGGTCCACCAGATTGGCTCGGTCCCGGCCGGCGCCATCCGGGCGGCTGGCCCGACCCGATTGCTCTGTCGGTGGCACCCCTCGCACTTGACCTCCCGGTGGGCGCCATCAAGGAGATACCCTGCCCGACGATGATCGAAGCGGGTGATGCTGTCGGCGGTCCACGCGACCAGGCGGAAGTCGGTACCCGCGTGGTCCGGATGACAGCTGGAACAGCGCACGCCGGCTTCCCGGGCATGCAGCCCGCGTCGTTCAGTCTTGAGCCAGCCGATTTCCCGGTGGCAGTCCTGACAGGCGGCGTCCATGGCGTCCTTGCGCCCAACCGGGTGGCACCGAAGACACTGCAGTCCCCCTTCGAGAGCTTGATGGGGACGGGCCAGGGGGCCGGGCGAGATCTGCGCCCTCCCCCGGTCAGCGAGTGCCAGGGTGAGCACGCCGATCACCGCGAGGAGCCGGAGTTCCGGTCGCATGGTCGGGGCTGGGTCATCCGGCCTGGGCCTGGTCGGGGGCGAGCGGGATATCCTTCTGGACGATCCGGATTCCGAGCCGTTGCAGGAAGGTGTAGGGGGCGTCCCCTCCGATCCGGACGATGACGTCATCGTTGGGCAGGATCATCAGATCCCCGGCAACCTCGAGCACCACCACCTCGGGACGAACCTCCCGCACCTGACTCGAGAGGACCAGCTGCACCCGACCGGCATCCACCACGGCCTGCAGTTTGGCCTGGTTCCGTTCCTTGGCCCGGACGAAATCGCTTCCTCGATAGCTCAGGTGCACCTGGGTGTCCGGCTGATTGGCCAACCCGACCGCGGTCTCGATCGCGCTGTCCCCTCCCCCCACCACCAACACCCGGCGTCCCCGGAAATCCTCCATCTCGGCGACATCGAACACCACCTTGGCCAGCTCCTCACCCGGCACCCCCAGTCGACGCGGTGTGCCTCGTCGGCCCAGCGCCAGCACCACCCGGCGGGCATGGCACTCGTAGCCGGCCGCCGACACCCGGAACACGTCACCGCTCCGGACGATCTGCTCGACCCGGCGACCGGTCCGGAGATGCAGCCCGGCCTTGGCGACGATGGTCTCCCAGACCTGGAGCAGGTTCTCCTTCGACCCGTCGGTGATCCACAGGTCGCCATACAGCGGAACCGAGAGGGGCTCGGCGAACAGCAGTTTGTGTCTGGGGTACTTGCGGACCGAGTCAGCCAGGGTTCCTTGCTCGAGGATCTCGTACCGCAACCCGGACCGATGGGCCTCCAGGGCGGCGCTGAGGCCGGCTGGCCCGGATCCGACGATCACCACGTCGAGGGCACGGGCGTCGCCATCGACCCGCGGTTCACCCGGCGGCAGCTCCTGAGCGATGTGCTCGATCGCCAGCTTGCCCTCGTTGACAGCGTTCTTGATCAGTCCACGACCGCCCAGCTCGCCCACGACGTACAGCCCGGGGACGTTGGTCTGGAAATCCGAACCGAGGTCCGGAACTTCCACCCGGTGCACCGCGGCTCCGGTCGTGAGCACGATGGCCCCCACCGGACACGCTTCGGCGCACTGGCCTTGGCCGGTGCAGTGTGCCTTGTCCACCACCGCCAGTTTGCCGCGGAGCGACAGGGCCCCAACCTCCGGGCAGGCATCCGCACAGGTGCCGCAGCCGACGCAGAGATCGGCTCGCACCACCGCGTGCAGCTGACCGCCATCGTCGTCCGAGCCGGTGACGGTGGGAGCCGACACCACCTCATACAGCTGTTGGGGCACCCCGCACTTTGGGCAGAGCCGGGCGTCGGCGGGCACCGGAGCGCGACACCTGGGACAGGGCAGCGAGGGGTGAGCCGCCGAGGCGCCCTGTCCACGCGTGGCCCGCAGATGGCGGGAGATGAACAGGCCCGTGAGGGCCAGGAACCCAAGCGACGTGAGCAGCATGTCCATGGCCGGTTACCAGAACCAGGTGGCGCCGAGCGCCGCCGCCACCACCACATGGACCAGGACCGTCACCAGGGCGGTGACCGCCACCGGTCGGTGCGCCACGTGCCAGAACCGGAAGACGCGCTGGGTCGCAGCCAGCATTCTGGCCTGCTGGCCCAGGGAGGCCTCGCGCCGAGCCAGCCGGGCCACCCGCTTGAGCGTCTCCCGATCGAGCTGCCGGACTTCCCGACTGAACCGGCGCACCGCGCGCCACCGGGCCAGGTCGTCCCGAATCAGTCCGCCGAAGGTCGCCAGCAGACCGGCGGTGCCATCGGCGCTCGGGGCCGTTTCCAGTCGGGCTTCGATCACGTCCGGGGTCAACCGGGTCGCGGCGGCGATCTCGGTGAGCAGGGCTCGGCGCTCGGCACCGACCTCACGTCCAGCTCCCGAAGCGGGCCAAGCGGACCCC
>CAYINH010000164.1:0-6248 GCA_964364615.1 uncultured Gemmatimonadaceae bacterium | reverse complement strand
CCCCAAGCCCCGCATCCTGCTGCTCGATGAGCCGTTCGCGGCGGTCGATCCCGCGCTCCGCCGGGTCCTTCGTCGAACCCTGCGCGAGATCCGGGAACACGAGGGGATCACCACCCTCCATGTGACCCACGACGTGGATGATGCGCTGCGGCTGGGGGACATGGTCGCGGTACTCTCAGCGGATGGCATCGTCCAGAGCGGCCCGCCTGAGCAGGTGTTCCGCTATCCGGAGTCGCCCTTCGTCGCGGAGTTCCTGGCCGCTGGTTCGGTGCTCAAGGGGCGATTCGAACGTCTCGGACCTTCGGGCGACGGGGTGGGAGCCTTCGCAGCCCGTTTCGTGACGGCGGACCTCGAGTTGGAGGTCGTTTCCGAGCGCGAAGGCGTGGGACACATCCTGATCCGGCCGGAGGATGTGCTGGTCTCCCGAACGAGGCATCCCGGCCCTCCCCGCAATCAGTTCGAGGCGCGGGTCCTGCATCTGGAGCGGTTGGGACCGGTGGCGACCCTCCACCTCGGGGTAGGCGAGGTGATCCTCTTCGCGTCGATCACCACGGCGACCCTGGAGGAGCAGGGGATTCAGATCGGGGATCGGCTGGCGGTGGGGCTCAAGGCCACCGCCATCCACGTGTTCTAGCCCTCCGGCTCCTCCGGCTCCACCAGTCGGCCTGGACCGATCGCCCCCGTCCCAAACCGCTGCTGGATCCGGTCCATGGTCTCAGCCAACCGACGGTCCCTTCCCGTCTCATGCCCCGTCGGTTTCCCGAACAGGCTCGTCTGGCCGGCCCCACCCCGGGGCGAGAGCTGGGAGAACCCGACGCCCAGCAGGCGGGCGGGAACCCGACGGGCGGCACGGAGCCGGTGGAGCAGTTCTCTCGCCACCGGCAGGACGCCCTGATCGGTGGTGACGGGAGCATCGAGGGTCCGGGAGGCATTCCGGGTGCGGAAGTCGTGGTCCCGCAGTTTCAGGGTGATCGTCCGGGCCTCGAGACCGGCCTTCCGCAGATCCCGGCAGACCGAGTGGGTGAGGCTAACCAGCACCCGGTCGAGGTTCTCGTCCCCCGCCAGATCGCTTTCGAAGGTGGTCTCCCGGCTGACCGACTTGGCCTCGGTCCGTCCCCGCACCTCCGCGCTGCCTCGGCCCCGCATCCGGTCGAAGAGCCACCGTCCGGTCCGGGTGCCGAGCCAGAGTTCCAGATCCCGCACCGACATCGGGAGAGCATCTCGCACCCGGATCAGGCCCCGCTTCCGGAGGTTCTCGGCCAGCCTCGGACCGACGCCCGGAATGTCCGCCAGCTCGAGCCCGGCCACGAACTCGGCTTCGGAACCAGCCGGAACGACATGCACGCCGGTGCCGTCTGAGCCAGGCCTGGGCTTGGCCCGGGAGACGGCAAGCTTGGCGATGAGACGGTTGGTGCCGCCCCCGAAGGAGAGCGCCAGGCCGGTCCGGGTGAGCAGGTCGGCCCGGATCCGGGCGGCGGTTTCGGCCAGCGGCTCGTGTCGGTACAGCGCCTCGGTGCCGTCCATCCCGAGATAGAACTCGTCGATGCTCGCGGGCTCCACCACCGGAGACCATTCCTCGAGCACCGCCCGGGCCTCACGGCTCTTCTGGCGGACGGCATCCCGCGGCACCGGCACGAACTTGGCCGTCGGGCAGAGCCGTTCGGCGGTTCGGATCGGCAGGCCGGCCCGGATGCCGTAGGCCCGCGCCTCGTAGGAGGCGGAGGTGACCACGCCGCGGGAACCGCGGGTTCCCCCGACCACGAGAATGGCGGCCTGACCGGCGCCGTCCGGGTCCTTCAGGCGGGCCACCGCGCAGAACATCGCGTCACAGTCGGCCAGCAGAATCCGGGATGGCATCCCGGAATTCTAGAGTGGGAGGCCCCCGTTGGCAGGGCCAGGTCGCGTATTGGGAGTCCCCCGCGGGTGTTGACGAGCCGGCTGGGAGCCAGTAACTTGCTATACGACAAGCAAGGACTGAAATGACCACTTCCTTCGCTGGAACAGATCGGGAGCGGAACGCCTCGCGCAGCCGAGAGCAGATTCTCGACGCCGCCGAGCTGCTGTTCGCTGAGCGGGGGTATGACACCACCAGCCTGACCGAGGTGGGCAACCACTCCGGGCTCTCCCGAGCGACCCCGGGGTATTTCTTCGGCGCCAAGGCGGATCTCTATCGTGCGGTCCTCGACCGCTGTTTTTCCGAGGCCCGGGAGGCGGTCCTCCGAGGGCGAGACCGGGCCCTCGCCAGCCAGGAACGGCCCGAGGTCATTCTGGCCGGCGTGATCCGCGACTACTTCGACTTCCTCGCCGCTCGCCCGACCTTCGTCCGGCTCATGGAGCGGGAAGCCCTGGGTGACGGTCCCCCGTGGGAGGGGCCGGGCCTCGGGGTCGCCACTGGCCAGGCCGCCCTGGCGGCAATCGTCGAAGAGCTGGGTTTTGATGCCGGGCGTTCCGAGGAAGCAGCCCACCTGCTGATCTCCATGGTGGCCCTCTGCTGGTTTCCGCTGGTCCATGCGGACACCATGATCAACTCGCTCGGCCTCGACGCCCGGACCCCCGGCTTCGCCGAGGCCCGCAAGCGTCACATTGTCGATCTGATGCTCAACGGGGTGGCCGGACGGCTCGCCTCCGCTTCGTCCCCATCCGATACCGGGAGTTCCCATGTCTGACACGCTGACCGAACCACGCGCCCGCATCGACGTGCAGCCTCCCGCGGTGACTGAGGCGGAGGCCCGGGAAGTCGCCGAGGCTGCCCGGGAAACGGAATGGGCCGACAGCTTCGTCAAGGAGCTGTTCGAAGGGAACCTCCGGCTCGACCTGATCCACCCCTTCCCCGAGCCGACGCCGGAAGACGTGGCCAAAGCCAAGCCGTTCCTGAGCAAGCTCGAGAAGTTCATGCTGGAGAAGGTGGATGGTGACCAGATTGACCGCGAACGCCAGGTCCCCGAGGCCCTGGTCGAGGAGCTCAAGGCGATGGGGGCCTTCGGGATCAAGGTGGATGAGAAGTACGGCGGGCTCGGCCTGAGTCAGTTGATGTACACCAAGGCGATGTCTCTGGTGACCAGCGTGGATGGCGGACTGACGGCACTGCTCTCGGCCAGCCAGAGTATCGGGGTGCCGGTGCCGGTCAAGCTGTTCGGCACCGAGGCCCAGAAGAAGAAATACCTCCCCCGGATCGCCAGGGGTGCCATCTCGGCGTTCGCGCTGACCGAGGACCAGGTCGGTTCCGATCCGGCAGGCCTCGTCACCAAGGCCGAGTTGAGCGCCGACGGCACCCACTATCTCCTGAACGGCCAGAAGCTCTGGTGCACCAACGGCCCGATAGCCGAGGTCATGGTGGTCATGGCCCGGACCGGCCCCAAGAGCATCACCGCCTTCATCGTCGAGGCCGACTGGCCCGGGGTGGAAGTGGGCACCCGACTCGACTTCATGGGGCTCAAGGGGATGCAGAACGGGATTCTCCGGTTCACCAACGTCAAGGTGCCGGTAGAGAATGTCCTGTGGGGCGAGGGGAAGGGCCTCAAGCTGGCCCTGATCACTCTCAACACCGGTCGGCTCACCATCCCGGCCGGTTGCACGGCGGGCGCCAAGCGGGCGGTGGAGATCGCCCGGAAGTTCGCGTCCCAGCGAGTGCAGTGGGGCCAGGCGGTGGGCAAACATGACGCCATTGCCCAGTTGATCGGCAAGATGGCGGCGGACACCTTCGCGATGCAGGCCGTGGCGGATCTGGGAAGCCTCCTGGCGGATCGGCCCAAGGCCGACATCCGGCTGGAGGCGGCGATCGCCAAGCTGTGGAACACCGAAGTCGGCTGGCGCATCACCGACGACCTGCTCCAGATCAAGGGAGGCCGCGGCTACGAGACCGCCGACAGCCTCCGCTCACGGGGCGAGACCCCGGATCCGGTCGAGCGGATGATGCGGGACATGCGGATCAACCGGATCTTCGAGGGGTCCAGCGAGATCATGCACCTGTTCATCGCCCGCGAGGCGGTGGACACCCACCTGAAGGTGGCGGGCGACCTCATCAACCCGAAGGCGCCGGCCGGGAAGAAGCTGGCCGCCCTCGTCCAATCGGCGGCGTTCTACGCCTGGTGGTATCCGAAGCAGTGGTTCGGCTGGGGACGGTGGCCCCGGTATGCCGAGTTCGGTCCACTGGCGGGGCACCTCCGGTTCGTCAACCGGGCTTCCCGGAAGCTGGCCCGCTCCCTGTTCCATGCCATGGTCCGGTTTGGCCCCAAGCTGGAGAAGAAGCAGTCCGTCCTGTTCCGGCTGGTGGATGTCGGCGCCGAACTGCTGGCGATCAGCGCGGTGTGCGCCCAGGCCACTGCCCTGGTGCGGAAGGACCCCTCCAACCGGGGTCCGATCGAACTGGCCGACATCTTTGCCCGGCACAGCCGGCGCAAGGTCCGGTCGCTGTTCCGGAGTGTCTTCCGGAATGACGACGATGCCACCTACCAGGCGGCGCGTCGGGTGCTCGACGGCAAGCACCGCTGGCTGGAAGAAGGGATCGCCGGCTGGCGGTCGTGAAGTCAGCCCGGGCGGGCTAGATTTCCGGCATGCCGACCGCTGAAGGACGCACCATCCCGTTCGAGGGCCCCGAGGCGATTGACGTCTCGGTGCTGGAGACCTTTCCCTACCAGGGCCCCGATCAGGAGATCGTGACCGAGACGGGTGAGTTCAGCGCGGTGTGCCCGTTCAGCGGGCTCCCCGACTTCGCGATCCTGACCATCAGTTACGTCCCCTCCGACCGCTGTGTCGAGTTCAAGAGCCTCAAGTACTACATCCTGAGCTATCGGAACGTCGGGATCTATCAGGAGCACGCCACCGCCCGGCTGGCCGAGGACCTGTGGAAGGTACTCGCCCCGAAGCGGCTCACCGTTCGAATGGTGTACAACGTCCGGGGCGGATTCGAAACCACCTCGACCGTCAGTCTCCCGGCCTCATAGCGGCGTTCGCGCCGCCACCAGCCGCTTGGCCAGGGTCCGGAGTGTCTCCGGATCAGGGAGGGCGGCGACCCACCCGGCCGGCACCGCTGCCTCCCCGTCCCGGGCCCCCAGCACCGCGCCAACCGCCGCACCCAGCGTCTCTCCAACGATCGGCTGATCGACCGCCCGGAGGACGGCTCGTTCGAGGTTCGGGTCGTGGTAGGCGAGCCAGAGCACCTGCTCGGCGCAGGCCGAGGCGGGGTGGGCCTCCCGGGGCTGCCACTCGTCGGGACCGATGAATGGGATCCGCCGCAGGAGCCCCAGCAGGCCAGGAGAGGCGTCGTTGGCCTTGAGGGCCTCGATGACCTCGGGCAGGAAGTCCTGCCTCCCCTCCAGGAACTGCCCCACGGTCACATTGAGCGCCACGGCCGCCCAGGCCACCTCGGTGTCCGGGGTGGCCAGTCGGATGGTGTGGTAGGTCCCGCTGACCAGGTTGCGCGGCTGCTGCCAGGTCGCGAGCGCAATCGGCAGCGCCCGGGCGACCCAGCCGATGCCGGGCCCCGGTGCCTGATCCGGCAGCGGGGCATCGTGCCGGGCCAGGTGATCCAGCGCCTCGACGGTTTCCGGATCGAGACTCCGCCCGTCCCTTCGCCACCAGGCGATCCACCGACCGGTCAGCCGCTGCAGATCCACCTCCACTTCCAGCAGTTCCTCCGCCACCCCGATCGCCAGCGCGACGTGGGCACCCCAGGGCGACTTCGGGGTATCCTGCCGCCGAATGGAGCGGGTGCCACCGTCTCCTTCCGGGCACGGAGCGACTCCCGACCCCGAATCGAGTCCCAGGGCATGGCCTGCCGCCAGACCGAGAAAGAGCCCCCGGGCGCGGTCGACAGTGGTCAGGGTGGAGCGGGCCATCGGCGGCTCACGTTCAGCACGGGAATCGATTATTTTAGGGGGGATCGACCGGTTCCTCCAACTCTCCTCGCTCTTTCCAACAGGGCTACCGTGTCAAGCGATACTCTCTCGATCACCGACAATCGGACCGGCAAGTCCTACGACGTTCCGGTCACCGACGGCACCATCCGCGCCATTGATCTTCGCAAGATCAAGACTTCGGACGACGACTTCGGCCTGATGAGCTACGATCCGGCCTATCTGAACACCGCCTCATGCCGGAGTGCCATCACCTTCATCGACGGCGACAAGGGGATCCTGCGCTACCGCGGGTATCCGAGCGAGCAGCTGGCCGAGGACGCCAGCGTCCTGGAGGTCGCCTACCTGCTGGCGGAGGGCGAGCTGCCCAACGCGGCCCAGGTGGCGAAGTGG
>CAYINH010000163.1:0-6269 GCA_964364615.1 uncultured Gemmatimonadaceae bacterium | reverse complement strand
GTGTGCCGACCTGCCAGCCGGCTGACAGCCTCGTGAGGGACGATCCCGCTGCCACCCCCCGATAGGAGGTGCCGGGACGAATCTCCACCATGTCCACCCCGACTCCGCCCTCCGTCTGCACCAGCGCCCGTTCCACTTCGCTGGCCAGGGCACTCGCCAGCGCCTGGGTACCCACCTCCATCAGGACGCTCTGTTCCGCCGACGCCACCTGGGCGTTGAGCGGGCGGCCCAGCAACAGGAGGGAGACGATGTCGCTCTGGGACAGCGGGGGACGGATGTTGCTCTCCAGGTGCAGCTCCGGCTTGAGGAGGTCTCCGGTGATCCTGGCGATGACCTCGATGTCACGGCCAGAGCCGCTCTCCGAGGACCGGATCGGATGCCTGGCCTCGATGTCGAGCGTGGCGTTGAGATCGGGGGTCCCGAAGTACCGCACCGTGCCCCGGGTGACGTCGAAGCCCTTGGAGAGGGGGCCGACCTTGACGGTGTAGGTGCCCCGAGGGGCGGTCAGGGTACCCTCCAGCCGATAGTTGCGACGGATCTTGTTGACGGCGACCGACCCCTCCATCTGGATATTGGCCTCGTTGGAACGCAGCCAGACGCGGTCTGCCGCCAGGAAGGTGAAGTTGCGGATCTCCAGGGAGTCCAGAAACCGACTCTGGAAGGCGGCCCCGAGCTGGCGCTTGCGGATCGCAGCGGTGTCCACCAGATCGGCAAACAGCGGATCTTCCAGATTGACCACGCTCTTGGTGATCAGGTCGCTGAAGTAGAGGACGGTATTCCGGGCGGTCGCCGAACCCGTCATCACCGGGTGGGTGATCGGCCCGCGGAGTTGGACGTTTCCGCCGGCCTCCAGTGTGAGGAAGTCGGGGATGTCCAGCAGCTTGAACCCCTGGGCCCGGAGGTCGAGGCCCAGCACCGGCAGGGTCAGGCGCTCCAGCTGGATGAAGCCGGCCGCCCGGAGGTTGCCGGATTCCCCCGCCACCACCAGGCTGTCCACCAGAATCGAATCGCCCGAGAACACCACCCGGCCCTCGATCGGTCCGTAACTGGTCCGGAGCACTGGAACCGTGGCGGATCCGCCGAGGATCTCGGCATGTCCCCCCAATCGGGGTTCCTCCCAGGTACCGCTGACGGTGGCATCCATCCGCACCGTTCCACTGACTCGGCGCAGGTTGGTGGTGAAGGCCTCCAGCACGGCCAGGTCCATGCTGTCGGCCTTGAGCCGGATCGCCAGGGGGCCCCCCAGTTGTCGATCGGTCTTCAGATCGAGCCAGGCCAGGTCGATCGGCAAGGCGGCGCCGACTTCCATGACCGGCCGCCCGGTCCGCCAGAACGTCAGGTTCGCATCGAGCCGACGCTCGCGATAGTTCATCGCCAGTCGGCTCAGCGGGGCTCGGAAGTCCCCGAACACCGGGCCTGTGAGCGCTGCGGTCCCTCGGAAGGTGGGCGCCTTCCCGGTGCCCCCGATCCGGAGATCGCTCTGCAACCATCCGCGGATGCCCGTGGTGTCGCGCTGGAGCAGGCTCGCGACGCTCCGGAGATCGACCCCGAACATCCGAAGGTCGAGTTCCCCGGGACTCCGCCAGGGGATCGAGCCTTCGGCCTGGATCCGGGCCGACCCGTCCGATGCACTCAGCATCACGGGCTGGTCGAGACCCACCGAGTCCCCGAGGGTGAGACGCACCGGCGACTGGAGAGAGAACCGGTCGCGACTCAGGTCGAGGTCGAACGTCGTGATTCCCAAGACCGACCGCTCACCACCCGACCAGTGGCCGTTGGCGGCCAGCAGCGCCTGGCGCCCGCGGCCGCTCCCCTGCCAGGTCAGGGAGTTACGGTCCCCATTGGCTTCAAGCTGGAGATCGCTGAACCGCAGACGGCCAGCCTGGAGCGAATCGACTCGAATGGTGGTTCGCACGCCGGCTTCACCCGCCTTGAGCCATTCCAGCCCGACGTGGCCCCGGTTGAGCTGGAAAGTCTCCCAACGGATTCCCTCGCCTGAAACGTCGGCCAGGACTGTCGGTGAATCGAGCGCCCCGGACAGCCTGAGGTTCCCGGCCATCGACCCGTCGAGACGCCGGGTTGGCAGCTCGGGGTCCCGTTCCACTCCGGCGATCGTCGTCAACATCGAGTCGAAGGCGGCCAGGCTGGTCGCCGCGAACTGGATCGCCACCTCCCCGGCGTGACCGGTCGTCCACCCCAGGGTACCGGTCCCGCTGGCACTCCCACCGTGCCACCGCACTGCGGCCGCATCGACCGTGATCAGGCTGTCGGCCACCGCCAGGGTCACCATCCCTGAGTCAATCGGGAACTCCCCGAGCCAGGACGGGCCAAGTCGGAGCGCGAGGGTGCCCTGTGGGGCAACGGCCGAGTCCACGGTGCCGTGGGCCACCAGATCGCCGGTGAGCAGGGTGGGCAGCCCCGAGCCGTTCCAGCTGGCCAGGTCAAAGTCGGTGAAGTGGACCCGCAGATTCTCGGCGGTCCAGCGGGGCGGCAGGGCGGCGATGGTCCCCTCGGATTGGATCCGTCCGATCTCTCCCTGTACGTCGGTGGTGACGGCCAGATGATCGATCCGGCCGCGGAGAGAAACCGGGCCCCAGATCCGGCCGGTGGCGGTCAGGGTGGGGAAGGTCCGGCGGATGCCCGAAAAATCGAGCGGGGTCAGCGCGAATTCGGCGTCGAAGCTGGTCAGCGTATCCCGGGTGTCGAGCCCGAACCGTCCCGTGGCGATGCTCTCCCCTCGATCCCCGTCGTTGTGAATCAGTCGACCGGTGTAGTCCACGTTCCGCCACGGTCCCTCGAGCACCCCTACGCCCGCCATCCGGCCTTCGAGAATGACCGAAGGAGCGGCCAGCCGGACCGTGGCGAGGTCGAGATCGGAAGAGGTCAGTTGGGTATTCCAGAATCGGAGCCCGTCCGGTCCGCCAAGGGTCACCTCGCCCTGCATGGCGATCTGATTCGAAGGCGTGCCGGCAATCCGCTGGTCGGCAAAGGTCCAGTCGAAGTCCACCCGCATCCGATCGAAGTACCCATCGGCGGTGAGCCCCCCCGAGAGCCGGCCCTGGAAGGGAATCGTGTCGAGATAGGGGCGGACAATCTCCAGATCGAGCTGGTCGAGCGACAGGTCGAGGTTCCGGAATCCCAGACCACGGATCCGGTGAGTGAGGGCAATCATCGAGCCCGTCACCCCCGTTCCGCCACCCGCCAGTCGGAGGGAGCGGAGGTCGTACTGGGTCTCGATGCCGTTCGGAGAATAGGCGACGACCTCGCCCGAACCCGTCAGATCGGGGAAGTCGGGCGAGATGAACCGCAGATCCGCCAGCGCCAGTTCGGGAGCCTGCAGCTCGAAGTTGAAGAGGACGGTATCCCGGGGCCAGGACAGCACCCCCTCCCCGCGCATCACGGTCGCGGCGAGGGCGGCCCGATCGAGGGTGAACCAGAGCGAGTCGGCCTCGGTGTGGAGTTCGGCCCTGAGGTCGGTGAGCGCCAGCAGCGGGTCGCTGAGCTGGGCCGCGAGGGAGTCGATCACGGCCCGGATCGGGAGTCGGTCCGGTGTCACCAGGCGGAACACTGAAAACCGGGCAGAGAGGCCCTCGATGGTGCGGAGCTGGACCAGGCCATCGAGGCCCTGATCTTCAATCCGCCGTCCGGGCACCAGCCGCGCGGCGCGCAGGGCGGAGTCCCGGGCCGCCGCGCCTCGCAGATGGCCCGGGGGCGACCACGGGGTCCGAATCGTCACGATGCCGTCGGTGACCTGGAGATCGTTGAGGACCACGAGCGGCGGCGTTCCGCCACCCGGCCCCTCGCCCAGCCGCAGTACTTCCTCGAAGTTGAGCCGGCCCTCGCGGTGCTGGACCAGGTGAATCCGCGGGCGGTCGATCCGGACCTCGTTCAGCACGATGCGCCGGGCCAGGAGGTTCGCGAGGCTGAAACGAAACGCGATCCGTTCAAAGGCCGCCAACGGGAAGCCGGTGGTATCCCGGACCTCGACGCTGTCCAGCACCAGTGAACTGAAGAAGGTCCCTCCCACGGCCCCGATCCGGATCTGTCCCCGGACCAGCCGCCCCGATTGGGCGGTCACCAGCCTGGCGAGCAGCGCGCGGCCGGCCGCGGTCCGGGTCATGGCGCCCGACACGCCGAGCCCGGTGGCCACCGCGCCGACGAGCAGCACGAAGCTGAAGTGAGCCGCCCAGCGCAGCAGGCGCCGCATCCACCGGCCGGGTCGAAGCGACATCAGAACGCCTGTCCGATGGCAAAGTGGATCGTGAACCCGGGCTTGGTCGACTTGACATACTCCCGCTGGAAGAGAAACAGGCTGCCATCCGGCAGGGTCTTGTAAAGATCGCCCGGGGGGAGCCCATAGGCGTTGTAGGCCATGTCGAGTCGGGCCGGTCCGAGTGGTGTCGCCACCCGAAGGCCGACGCCCGGAGTAATCCGGACTCTGAATCCCGAAGGGACCCCTTTGCGCTCCTCCCACAGGGCTCCCGCATCCGCAAAGACCGCCAGCGTCGTGAAGGAGCTGAAGATCGGTGACGGGAAGCGGACCTCCAGACTGCCGATCAGGGACCGGTTTCCCCCGATCGGCGACACGACCACCTTGTCCGAGGGGATGGCAGTGGAGTCGGCGTAGGTGGTATCGAGCACCACATACACGACCGGGCCAAGCTGGTTCCCATCATACCCGCGGACATCGTAGGGACCGCCCGCGTAGAGCCGCCATTCCGGAGGGACATAGCTGAACGGCTCACCGCCCTCACCGGTGAACGTGGTGGGCGAGAGGAGGACTCCGGCACGGAGCCGACCCGCCACGACCACTTTGCGACTCAGGCTCCAGTACAACGTTGCGTCGCCGGTGACCTTGGTGAACCGCTGCAACTCCTCGGATCCCGTGATGGCGCCAGAGTAGGACACCTGGGCCCCGAGGGAATAGCCCCGCTTGGGATCGAGGACGTCATCCACCCGGAGATTCGAGATCCCGGCGCTGACCACGCCCTGCCGTTGCCGGGCCCGAAGGGTCTCGATATCCCCGCGAGTGCAGGCGTTGAAATAGGCGCAGAAGTTGGCGTCGTTCGCATCGGTCTGACCGTGGGAGACCCGGTAGCCGATGGTCACCGGAATGCTGGCCCCGATCTCGGTGGTGGCCACCAGGCTCAGACCGAGGGCCTGGCGGGCGTACACCCGGAATTCCGACACCAGCTCAGCGAAGGTTCCGACCGTCAGCGACGTCCGGGGGCCGAAGAACCCGGGCTGCCGCACGGCCAGGCTCAGACTGTAGTTCATCCGGCTCGACCCGATCGAGTCCCGCTTCAGTCGGGAACAGAGAAACGAGGACGCCAGTCCGATGTCGGTGGGCTCGCCGACTCCGAGTTTGGACAACCGGGCCGAGGTTTCGAGAATCCGCCCCCGACCGAGGGCGTTCCGGCCGGTCCAGCCGGCGGAGCCCCTGAAACAGTCGTCGGTGCCGAAGCCGAGGGACCCGGAGACCCGTTGCTGGGGGCCCGGGACCACTCGAATCAGCAGTGGCACGGCATCGCCGGTGGGACTGAAGCGCGCCGAGTCGACGTCCACCGAGGCGAACCGGTAGAGGTCCGACAGCGCGAGGTTTCGCTGGCTCTTGAAGAGGTCGGCCTGGCGGAACGGTCGGCCTGGGGTGGTCGACAGAAAGCTCCCCACCAGCAACGAGTCCCCGCGGTCCCGGGCACCTTCCACCTGGATCTCACCCACGACCATGATGGGACCGGCGACCACCCGCAGGTCCACCTCGGCCGATCGATTGGCCGAGTCGACGGTCCGGCTGGCCAGGAAGACCCGAGCCGCCGGGTACCCCCGGTCGCGCAGCCGATTCCCCAGGGAGTCACTCAGCTGGCCGAGCTTGAACCGGTTGAACGGGTCCCCTACTCTCATGGGGAGGTTCCTGAGCACCGATTCCGGGTCGGACAGGGAGTCGAGTCCCCGGATCTCCATCCGGCGGAGGAGGACGGGATCCCCCTCTTCGATCCGGAAGGAGATGTAGACGTCACGCTCGGTCCGCCGGACTACCGTGTCGACCTGCACTTCCAGAAAGCCATGGATCCGGTACAGCAGCCGGACCCGTTCGACGTCGCGCTCAAGGGCCCGCTGGCTGAAACTCCGCTTGGCGCCGAGCCCGAGTTTTCTGAGCAGCGGGAGGGTGGCGAAGGCGCTGGAGTTGGTGGTTTCGATCGCAGTGGCGATCGTATAGTCGTCGATCGATCGATTGCCCTGGAACGACAGTTTGCGGACCGTCAGTGGTT